>CAIJZG010000300.1 GCA_903825065.1 uncultured Bacteroidota bacterium | reverse complement strand
ACAGATACGCTGATTTCAGGAAGAACTTCTATTATTATTGCGCATCGATTATCTACCATCCGAAAAGCAGATAAAATATTGGTTTTGGATAAAGGTGAGTTAAAAGAAGTGGGCAATCACGAGACTTTATTGGCTTTGGGTGGACTTTATGCCAAGTTACACGAGATGCAATTTGAAAAGAAAACCCCCATTACCGTCTAGAAAACAGAGGATTAAGTCCAATCACCCAGAAAAGAAATCGGCTCGCAATATTTTCTGCTATTTTGCTTCGAATTTTTGAGGCCTTACCCCTATCTTTGCGCCAAATTTCGAGACAGGTATGGCCTTTAGAAGTGTAAAAAATTTATTTGTTGTGTTGTTCAGCATATCATGTATGCTTTTTACAACTACCTTACATGCAGAAAATGAGCCTGAAAAAGCGGCTTCTGGAACTGAACAAATTGGAAAGGAGAAAAAAGAAGGTTCTTTTGATCCTGCTGAACTTATTATGGAGCATATTTTGGATGCCCATGAATTTCATTTTATGTCGGTAGGTGAGAGTGAGGTTTCTATTCCTTTACCTGTAATTGTATATTCTAAAGAAAGAGGAGTTGCTGCATTTTCCTATAGCAATTTAAAAAAAGGCGCTATTTATAATGGATATAAAAGTGAAGAAGGCAAAATTGTAGCAGTTGATGCAAGTGGTAAAGTAGAAGAAGGGGTTACCTTATACGATTTTAGTTTAACACGTAATGTGGTACAAATGCTTTTGGCATTGGTCTTATTATCTGTTATCATGATTAGCGTTGCAGGAAAATATAAAAAAGGGGGTGCTAGAACTGCTCCTTCTGGTTTTCAAAATGCCATTGAGCCTGTAATTACTTTTGTAAGAGACGACGTAGCCAAACCAAATTTGGGAGCGGCTTATGAAAAGTACATGCCTTATTTATTAACTGTATTTTTCTTTATTCTGATTAATAATTTAATAGGATTAATTCCAGGAACTGCGAATGTTACCGGAAATATTGCATTTACAGTTGTGTTGGGAGTGATTAGTTTCTTTGTGATTTTATTCAGTACCAATCGTCATTTCTGGGCACATATTTTCAATCCTCCGGTACCTGGATTTGTAAAACCAATTCTGGTACCTGTTGAGTTTTTAGGAATTTTCACAAAACCATTTGCTTTGATTGTCCGTCTTTTTGCCAATATGGTGGCAGGTCATATCATCATTACTTGTTTTGTAATGTTGATCTTTATTTTCGGAGCAATGAGCACAGCAGCAGGATGGGGTTTTGCTCCAGTTTCTATTGCTTTCACAGTATTTATTTATTTCATTGAAATATTGGTAGCGTTTATTCAGGCATTCATCTTTACCAACTTAACAGCAGTGTTTATTGGTCAGTCAAGAGAAGGTGCTCACGAAGAAGCACACCACTAATCTTTTTTTTCATAAACAAAAACAAACAGTATGTCTGCAATTATCAATTTGTTGGATGTTAGTTTAAGCCACTTAGGTGGTGCTATTGGTGCAGGTTTAGCTGCAATCGGTGCTGGTATCGGTATCGGTCAAATCGGTAAAGGTGCTGTAGAAAGCATCGCTCGTCAGCCAGAAGCGTCTAACGACATCCGTGCTAACATGATCCTGACTGCTGCGTTCGTAGAGGGTGTTGCCCTTTTCGCAGTAATCGCAGGTATCTTGGCTGTATTAAAGTAAGCTAAGTAGCACAAACTTTTCACTGCATTCAAAGCAAAGGGCGATGAATGCAGTGATCTTTTAGAAAACAGAATCTAACTATTCAAATAGCGCGTATGCAATTGTTAACACCCGGTTTGGGATTATTGGTTTGGACACTGCTAGCATTCCTAATTGTTTTTTTCATCCTGAAAAAATTTGCTTGGGTACCTATTTTGGCAACCCTAAAAGAAAGGGAAACAGGCATTGCTGATGCAATCGCTTCTGCTGATAAGATCAAAGCAGAAATGGCAGCTTTGAAAAACGAAAATGAAGCTTTGATGGTTCAAGCTCGTGAAGAAAGAGCCGTAATGATCAAGGAAGCAAAAGAAACTTCTAGTAAGATGTTGTCTGATGCAAAAGAGAAAGCTAGAGTTGAATTCGATCGTATTGTTGCTGATGCCCAGTCTGCCATTCAACAACAAAAAAATGCTGCTTTAACGGAAGTGAAAAACCAAGTTGGATCACTAGTAGTAGAAGTAGCTGAAAAAGTATTACGCAGAGAATTGGCTAATAAAGCTGATCAAGAAGCATATATCAAGGGATTAGCTGAAGTAGTAAAATTGAATTAAAATGCCCAATCCACGTTTAGCAGGCAGATACGCAAAAAGTTTAATTGACCTTTCAATTGAGAAAGGTGAATTAGAAGCTGTATATGCTGATATGAAATACCTGCAAGAACTGTGCAAGCTGAGCAAAGAGTTTGTAACGTTGATGCGTAGTCCGATAGTTCGTAACGATCAGAAGAACGCAATTTTACTTGCATTAACAAAAGGAAAGATCAGCGAATTAACTGCTGCTTTCAATAACTTATTAGTTAGAAAAGGCCGCGAAGGAGATTTGCCAGAGATAGCTGTTGCATTTGTTGAACAGTATAATAGCATGAAAGGAATTCATGTGGTTAAACTGTCTACCGCAACAGAATTAACTGCAGAATTAAAAGCAGCTATTGAATCTAAAATATCCAAAGCCCAAGGATTTCCAACAATTGAATTAGAATCTAGTATAGATGCTAAACTGATTGGTGGCTTTGTTTTGGAGTTTGATAATAAATTAGTGGATGCAAGTATTCTGAATGATTTAAAAGTAATCAAGCAGCAATTCTTACAAAATAGTTTCGTAGAGAAGATTAAATAATAATAGTACAAATCAATAACGATAATTTTTAAAAGTAGATAATCATGGTTGACATTAAGCCCGATGAAATATCCGCAATCCTCAGACAACAGCTAAGCAACTTCAATGTAAGTGCTGATCTGGAAGAAGTAGGAACCGTATTACAAGTTGGAGATGGTATTGCACGCGTGTACGGCCTCAATGGCGTTCGTAGTGGTGAGCTGGTAGTGTTTGAAAATGGTGTTAAAGCAATTGCTTTGAACCTTGAAGAAGACAATGTGGGTGTGGTATTGATGGGAGAAAGCGGCGACATCAAAGAAGGTGCTAAAGTGAAAAGAACCGGACAAATCGCATCTATTAAAGTAGGTGAGGGATTGGTTGGACGTGTAATCAATACCCTGGGAGAACCCATTGATGGTAAAGGTCCAATTGCTGGTGAATTATATGAAATGCCATTGGAGCGTAAAGCACCTGGTGTTATCTTCCGCGAACCCGTTAAAGAACCCTTACAAACTGGTATCAAAGCAATTGATGCAATGATTCCAATTGGTCGTGGACAACGTGAGCTGGTAATTGGTGACCGTCAGACTGGTAAAACTGCCATCTGCGTGGATACCATCATCAATCAAAAAGAATTTTTCGATGCAGGTAAACCTGTATATTGTATATATGTAGCGATCGGTCAGAAAGCATCTACCGTTGCAGGTGTGATGAAAACTTTGACTGATTCTGGTGCAATGGCTTACACAACTATTGTGTGTGCTTCTGCATCTGATCCAGCTCCATTGCAATTCTACGCGCCATTTGCTGGTGCTGCAATTGGTGAGTTCTTCCGCGATACTGGCAGACCAGCATTGATTGTATTTGATGACTTGAGTAAACAAGCGGTTGCATATCGTGAAGTTTCTTTGTTATTAAGAAGACCTCCAGGACGTGAAGCATATCCGGGTGACGTATTCTACTTGCATAGTCGTTTATTAGAAAGAGCAGCAAAAGTTATTGCTAATGATGATGTGGCAAAGAACATGAATGACTTACCAGAGTCTATCAGACATTTGGTAAAAGGTGGTGGATCATTAACTGCATTACCTATTATCGAAACTCAAGCTGGTGACGTATCTGCTTATATCCCAACAAACGTAATTTCGATTACTGATGGTCAAATCTTCTTGGAAGGTAACTTGTTTAATGCAGGTATCCGTCCGGCGATCAACGTAGGTATTTCGGTGAGTCGTGTGGGTGGTAATGCTCAGATCAAATCCATGAAAAAAGTAGCAGGTACTTTGAAATTAGATCAGGCGCTTTACCGTGAGTTGGAAGCCTTCTCTAAATTCGGTGGTGACCTTGATGCTGCAACTAAATCGGTTATCGATAAGGGTGCGCGTAACGTGGAAATCTTAAAGCAATTGCAATATTCTCCAATGACCGTTGAAAATCAGGTAGCTATTATCTATTTGGGAACACAGGGTTTATTGCGCGATGTGGCTGTGAAGAATGTGAAGGAATTTGAATCGCATTTCTTGACTGAAATGGCTAACAAATTACCAGATGTATTGGCAGAATTTAAGAAAGGACAGTTGAATGATGCTAGTATAGCTAAAATGACTGACTTGGCTAAATCTATCATGCCTCAGTACAAATAATCAGTTATTAAATTTTTATAGTGAACGGTCCCGAGCAATCGGGACCGTTTTTTTAGGTAAAATCTTTCAAAAATAATTTGGTTTATAAAATAAACTACTTTACGTTTGTGATGAATTAGTCATAAATATGAAAAAATTAGTCATTCTACCCGCTTCCCTAATCCTGGTTTTGGTTTCTCAGGCCCAAACTAAGATCAGTGGAACTGTTAGAGATATGAAAAGTCATATTGTAGCTGGAGCAAGTATTCAGATAAAAGGTTCTTATGATGGTGGTGTGAGCGATTCAACCAGTCATTTCAATTTTAAAAGTTTTGAGAAAGGAACACAAACTATTGTGGTTTCTAATATTGGTTTCAAATCGGTAGAGCAGGTGATTCAATTGAAAGGGGAACCAATTGAAATCAATTTTGCTTTGAAAGAAGAAGTGAGCGAATTAAAAGCAGTGGTGGTTACGGCTGGCAGTTTTGAAGCAGGAGATAAAAAAAGAGCGGCCACAGTCTTAAATACTTTAGATGTATTAACAACAGGTGGAGCCAATGCAGATATCACAGCTGTTTTGAAAACCCTGCCAGGTGCTCAACAAGTTGGAGATCAAGAAGGCTTGTTTGTTCGTGGTGGTGCAGGTTATGAAGCCAAGCAATTTATTGATGGAACGCTTGTAAACAATCCCTATTATAGCAGTGTACCTGACATTGCACAAAGAGGTAGATTTTCGCCGAATCTTTTTAAGGGAACTGTTTTTAGTACGGGTGGTTATTCAGCGTTATACGGACAAGCACTTTCTTCTGCCGTTATTTTAGAATCGATCGATTTGCCCGATCAATCTCAGGTAAATGCATCAATTAGCACAGTATTTGCTGGATTAGGATTGCAGGAACTTGCAAAAAATAAAAAATCATCCTGGGGTTTTAATTATGGATATACCAATGTATGGCCCTATTTTCAAATTGTAAAGCAAGGGGTAGACTATTTTACAATTCCTGAATTTCATTCAGCCGATGCCAATTTTAGAATTAAAACAAAATCGGGTGGCATCATAAAATATTATACCACTTTTAGTCATAACCAACTTGGATTAAGAAGACCAAATATCGATAGCTTAATTTTAAAAGACGCATTTGGATTAACTAATTATAACTGGTATAATAATTTTAGTTGGAGAGAAAATGTAGGAAATGGCTGGAAAATGAATCTCGGTTTGAGTTATAGCACCGATCACAATGATATCCATCAAAATATTCAGAATCAGCAAAATCAATATGTAATAACGGGATTTCCCTATATTGATACTTTGAATTTCGCGTTGGAAAACAAATCAGATTTATCACAAATCAAATTAGTGCTCGATAAAAGAATATCTGGAATTAGTGTCATCCGCTTCGGTAGCGAATATATGTATGCAAATTATAAAAGTAATTATAATGGATTGCATGTTTTATTAAAAGACAATTTTTTGGCTTCATTTGCCGAAGCAGATTTATATATTACAAATGCATTAGCATTAAAAACAGGGTTTCGATTTGAGCAATCTTCTTTGCTTAATAAAATAAATTTTGCGCCACGTTTATCACTAGCTTATAAATTAGGAAATGGTGGACAGATGTCATGGGCATATGGCGACTTTTATCAAAAGCCAGAAAACTCTCAATTAATTTTTTCAACACAATTAGGCTATACTAAAGCAACACACTATATCATGAATTATATGAAAGTAACTACATTGCAAACCTTTCGTATAGAAGCATTCTATAAAAAATACAATGATCTCGTTAAAACATTTCCAGTGTATAATAATGCAGGAACTGGAGACGCAAAAGGTATTGAGCTTTTTTGGAGAGATAAAAAAACGATCAAGGGAATGGATTACTGGATCAGTTATTCTTATCTCGATACCAAAAGAGATTATCTAAATTATCCGAAGTCATTACAACCCAACTTTGCAGCAAATCATACAGCTAGTTTTGTATTGAAAAAGTTTTATTCCAAGTTAAATACAGGATTCAATTTCACTTATACTTATGCAACGGGAAGGCCTTATTATAATATAAAATATAATTCAGGTTTAGTAAAATATGAAATTGCTGATCAGGGGAAAACAATTGATTATCATAACCTAGGATTTAGTATGAATTGGCTCACTAACATATTTAAATCTTACGCAGTGGTAGTGGCTTCAGTTACCAATGTACTTGGTAGCAATCAAGTATTTGGATATAATTATTCCTATAATGGCAATTATAAACAAGCCATCACACCGGTTTCAACAAGATTCTTTTTTATAGGGATCTTCCTCAGTTGGGGAGTTGATAGAAGACAGGATGCAATTAATAATAATTTATAAAAAAGTCAAAATTTAAAATTCAAAAATCAAAAAAATGAAAAATTTACTTTTTCTAACAATGATGCTGATTACTGGTATTGTTTCTGCGCAATCTAAATATGAAGCAGGAATGGGGAAGGCATTTGAACAAATGAAAGCCGTTAAAACAGCAGAAGATATGGGAGCCACAGCTGCTTTTTTTGAAAGAATTGCTGATACTGAGAAAGATAAATGGTTACCTTATTATTACGCTGCTTATTGTAATTATTTAACTGGTTGGATGAATCCGAATGCAGACAAAGATGCTGTGGGAGAAAAAGCAAAAGCACTTGTAGCTAAAGCTGAAGTGATAGAAAAGAATAATTCAGAATTATATATACTTCGTCAAATGATAGCTGTTCAACAATTAACTGTTGATCCAATGTCTCGTTTCCAAACTTATGGTGCTCAAGCGAATGAGGCTTTGGAGAAAGCTAAACAAGCTGATCCAAACAATCCTAGAATTTATTTAGTAGATGGGCAATACAAAATGAATGTCCCTGATGCATTTGGTGGTGGAAAGGAAGTAGGCAAAAAGCTTTTTACAAAATCACTTGAATTATTTAAAACATTTAAGCCGGCCACTGAAATGCATCCAAGCTGGGGCTTTGATCAGGCAGAAAAATTATTAGCACAGTGTCAACAATAATTTTAAATTGTTCATTATTAGCTTTTTTGAAATAGAGGATGATCATAAATCAATAAAATATGCCCAACGAAAAACAACTATCAGAGAAAGAGAGTTTACAGCTCAATACTGATATGATTCAGAAAGTAAAAAATAGTTACCATGATAAAGGAGTTGGTCCATTATTATGGGGAACTGTTGTTGCTATTGCATCTTTTGTAAGCTATTTACAATTGGAATATGATTTTAAGTTATCTTTTGATATTTGGTTGATTGTACTAGGAGCAATTATTCCACAGATTTATTTAATCAATCAAGATAAAAAGACACAAAAAATTAAAAGACATGAAGATGCCGCATTAAATGCTGTTTGGTTGGTTTATGCATTAACAATTTTTGGCTTAAGCTTTTATCAATCATTTGCTCCTAATGCCGCTGAACAAATTATGAAAACTTATGGATGGCAATTAGTAAAACATCAAATCGATAATAGCAAGCCCGATGAAATTATTTCTCCATTTACCCCAAGCTTCTATTCTTTGTACATATTAGTATATGCATTTCCAACAATGGTTACCGGGTTAGTGAAAAAATATAGACCAATGATTATTGGTGCTATTATAGCATATAGTTTATTTATTGTATCCTGTTTTACTGAAACGAAATACGACTTTTTGTTGGGAGCAATTTCTGCTTTAGCTTGTTGGTTTATTCCGGGTATACTTTTAAGAAGAATGTATCTACAACAAAAAAAATCAAATGTTTAAGGAGCTTGATCCCATATTGCATTCACAATTGCGGTTGGCTGTGATGAGTTTACTTATAAGTGTTAAGGAGGCGGAGTTTACTTTCATAAAAGAAAAAACAAATTCTACTGCGGGTAACCTTAGTGTACAAGTTCAGAAGCTAAAAGAGGTAGGTTATATTGATGTGGCGAAACAATTCAAGGATAACTATCCGCAAACAACTTGTAAGATTACTGCTAAAGGCATTGAGGCATTTGAGAGTTATGTGAATGCCCTGCAGGCCTATCTTAAAGTATAAACCTGAGTTTTTTATCTATAACTAGAACCTCTTAGCTATTTTTGTGTTTATATTTTAAGATGCAACAAATCGTTCGGGTTACTGACCTCACCAAACAGTTTAAAAATCTCACAGCCGTTGATCATTTGTCATATACTGTGAATGAAGGGGATGTATATGGATTTCTCGGGCAGAATGGTGCCGGGAAAAGCACTAGCATTCGCATGATGCTAACACTAATCAAGCCTACCGCCGGGCATATCGAGATCTTTGGGATGGATCTGGCCAAAAACAGAAGAGAAATTTTGCGCAATATTGGTGCTGTGATCGAAAAACCCGATGTTTACAAATACCTTTCAGCTTATGATAACCTGCAATTATTTGCTCGCTTAAGCGGTATCAGATCCACCCGCAAACAAATGATGGATCAACTAGAAATGGTAGGTCTTGCACAAAGAGCTGAAGATAAAGTAAAGACTTTTTCACAGGGTATGAAGCAGCGTTTAGGAATTGGGATCGCACTTGTTCATAATCCACAACTCATCATTCTGGATGAGCCTACCAATGGATTGGATCCACAAGGCATTGCAGATATCAGAAACCTTATTTTGCACTTGAGTCGTGAATCCAATAAAACCATCATCGTTTCTTCACACTTATTAAGTGAAATTGAACAGATCGCTACCCGAGTTTTGATCATCGATAAGGGTAAGAAATTAGTAGAAGGAAATGCCACCGAATTACTAGACCCTGCTCAAACCATCGTGGAACTGCAAACATTGGATAATGCATTTGCATTGCAACAATTGCAGTTGAGCAACTGGACTGATAAAGTTCAGGGACAAAGGAATAATACAATTGTTATTAAATTGGATCGCAAAGAAATTCCTGCACTGCATACAGATCTGATGAATATGCAGATTCAATTATTATCACTTCAACCAAGACATTCTTTGGAAGATTATTTTTTACAAGTAACATCCGGCAATCAACATGTTGACACTTATACAAATTGAGCTTTATAAAATATTTCGCAGACCCAGAACCTATATTGCGTTTGGTGCGATTGCTGCCTTGATTCTGATCATTCAATTTGGTTTGAAACTTGATGGTAAAAGCTATTCTGATTTTTTAATGAAAGATATTGGAGGGTCGATGGTGATTGATGGCAATATTATTAATGGATACCTCATCTGTTATATTATGTTGCAATTATTATTGGTTCATGTTCCATTATTAGTGGCATTAATTGCTGCAGATATGATTTCGGGAGAAGCTAATATGGGAACATTACGATTACTTTTATCAAAACCGTATAGCAGAACAGAATTATTGTTGGCTAAATTCTTAGCAGCTACAGTTTATACCATAATGCTATTGATCTGGTTAGCAATACTAGCTCTGTTTCTTAGTATGTGGATCTTTGGGCTGGGTGATTTGTTTTTAATGAAGAGTAGTTATGTGGTATTAATTAATCAGAACGATGTTTTCTGGAGATATGCCGGAGCTTTTGTGTTTGCGGCGTTAGCAATGGTAACAGTTGCTGCATTAGGATTCTTCTTATCTATCTTTGCGGAAAATAGTATTGGACCAATAGTAGCAACAATGAGTTTCATTGTTTTCTTTACCATTTTGAGTACACTGAATATTCCTATTTTCAATGTATTAAAACCCTATCTTTTTACAACTCATTTAATAAGTTGGAAAGAATTCTTTGATTTAAAAGTAAATGATGCTAATGAAGCTATAATTGGCAGCATTCAAAATCCTCAAAGAATAATTACTTCTGCCTTAGTCCTATTGTTGCATATTGTTGGTTTCGTAGGTGGGGCTATTTTTATCTTTAACAAAAAAGACGTTCTGAGCTAATAAATTTCAAAGTATTATCATGTATAAAATATTTCTTTTAATAGTTGGTTTTCAGATTTCAATATTTGTTCAAGGTCAAGACATGACTGCCTTAGTGATGAAGGTTAAGGCCAAACTTGATCAGGTAAACGATTATGAAGCGGATGGTAATATGAAGACTGATGTAAGTTTTATTAAAGCTCCGGTTGGTAAAGTGAAAATCTATTTTAAGAAACCAAATAAATTTCGACTAAAAAAAGAGGGTGGCATTTCACTTTTACCTAAAGGGGGAGTTTCCGTAAATATGAGTAGTGTGATAGCTACAAATGATTTTGTGGCATTAGCAGCTGGTGAATCAATTGTAAATGGAACGACATGTAAAATCGTAAAACTTTTGCCAATCAATGAAGCAAGTGAGATTGTACTTACTACTCTGTACATAGACGAACCTAATTTATTAGTTCGCAAAGCAATTACAACTACAAAAGAAAATGGCACTTACGAAATGGAAATGAATTATGGGGGATATGCAAAATATGGGTTGCCTGAAAAAGTAATTTTTAGTTTCAATACTAAAGACTATAAGCTTCCAAAGGGAATTACCCTGGAATTTGATGATAATGAGAAGGCTTTATCGGATGCTCAGAAGCTAAAGAATAAAAAAGGAAGAGTAGAAATTACCTATGCTAACTATATCATTAATAAAGGGATAGCCGATGCTATTTTTGTTAAGTAAAAATTAGAAAACTTCCACGCTCCAAGCCCTTTCGAAACTTTGATTGGGAGATAGTTTGTTGATACCTTCTTTATCGGATAATTCTCCAGACGCATCTGCACTGTCTGCAATTCCGCACCAAGGTTCGATACATACAAAGTTGGCATTTTTAGCTGCCCAAATTCCCATGAAAGGAAAATTGGTAAAGTGTAATTTTAAGCCGTGAGCATTCTTGTTATTTAAAATGCCAATATAATTCGACTTTAAATGCTTAAACACAAGTGCATCTTTTGCAAATAGTTCTTTATTTAATGGGATACTATTGCTATTATTCAAAAATGGGATTGTTTCTTTTTCTATTAATCCTTCTGGAGATAAAGGATATATTCCTACATTTTCTTTTTCACTAAAAATAAGCTGATAATCTTCATAGGTGGTCCCATCAACTAAAGGAACTTTAAATGCAGGATGTGCTCCAACAGAAAATAAAAGATTTTCAAATCCAATATTTTCCACATGATATTTTACGGTAAGCTGGTTATTTTTTAAACTATACTCAATAGAAAATACAAAATCAAAAGGGTACACTTCCTTTGTTGTTTCATCAGATACCAAACTAAAACGAATCGTATCTTCACTATGGCTGCTTATTGTAAATTCTCTTTCACGAGCGAAGCCATGTCTTCCAAGCTGGTAGGTAATTCCTTGATGTTGATAGGTAGCACCTTTTAATCCCCCTACAATTGGAAATAGTACGGGGCTCTTTTTCCCCCAAAATGCAGGATCGCCACTCCACATATATTCAAGTGAATTTTCCTTATTTACAATGCTTTGTAATTCGGCTCCTTGTGCACTAATTTTTACAGTAAGTATTTTATTTGAGATCTCAAACATGCAATTGATTTTATCCTTCATTTTCTTCAATGCGCTCATCTACAGCATTAGCTAGCATTCGAGCACTCATTTTTCTAAGTGGATTACTCCGCATTTCTTTATAACCATTGCGCATGCGATAAATATCACAGGCAACAAAAGTGGCTACAATAAAGCTATTAACATCTGCTTTATCTTTTCCTGCTATATCAAATGCTGTTCCATGATCGGGACTAGTTCTGATAACAGGTAATCCTGCAGTATAATTAACTCCTTCTCCAATAGCTAAAGATTTAAAAGGAATCAATCCCTGATCGTGGTACATAGCTAATACTGCATCAAATTTTTCGTATTGGCCACGAGCAAAAAATGCATCAGAACTATATGGTCCAAAAACAAGCATAGAATTTCTGGCTTCCTTAATTGCAGGTTTAATGATGGTTTCTTCTTCTGCACCAATTAAACTTTCATCGCCAGCATGCGGGTTTAATCCAAGAACAGCAATTCTAGGCTTATCAACACCAAAATCTTTTTGAAGACTTGTGTGCATGATTTTTAATTTTTGAATGATGCTTTCCTTGGTAATATGTTTGGCAACTTCAGCAACACTCACGTGTTCAGTAACCAATCCAATGCGCATATTTTCAGCCACCATCAACATCACTACATCATTAACAGCAAAGAAGTCTTTGAAATAAGGAGTATGTCCGGTATATTGAAAAGCTTCGCTTTGAATATTCTTTTTGTGAATAGGGGCTGTAACAAGTCCATGAATTAATCCATCTTTCAAGGCCTGAGTGGCCTGAGTTAAAGATTCCAAAGCATATTTTCCACCGATTTCGTTCAAGACACCAGGCGTAATTGTAACATCTTCTTCCCAACAGTTGAATATGTTTACTTGTTTTGGATTCAATCGCTGAAGTTCTTTAACACTGCTATAACTGAAATTAAGTTCAGACAGGGTCTTTCTATAGAAATTAATACACTTATTGTTTGCAAATACAATAGGGGTACATATTTCCAGTATACGATGATCGGATAGTGTTTTTATTATTAATTCAATACCAATCCCATTTAAATCGCCACAGGTAAATCCTATAATTGGCTTTTGAAGTTCATTGCTCATTCAGAAAAATTATATGTAAAAATAAGGATTATTCACCGCAAGTAGCTAGTAAGCCAAACGCTTCCAGCATATTCAATGCTCTTTCGGTGAGGCTGGCTTAAAAAAACTTAATTTCGTGCCAATGGAATATCGATTAAAGAAATCACTTGGTCAGCACTTCTTAAAAGATGAATCGATCTGTAAAAAGATAGTAGATGAACTTCATTTGGAGCCTTTTACCCAATTGCTTGAAGTGGGCCCAGGTGCAGGAGCGCTCACAAAATTTTTACTGCCTATTAAAAACATCGATTTTAAAGCCGTGGAATTGGATGATGAAAAAGTAACTTATTTAGAGTTAACCTATCCATCCATAAAAGGTAAAATTATACATCAAGACTTTTTGCATATTGCTATTCCTTTCGAGAATCAGTTTACGGTCATTGGTAATTTTCCGTATAATATTTCTACACAGATTGTCTTTAAAGTGGTAGAATGGAAACAACAAGTTCCCATCATGATTGGTATGTTTCAGAAAGAAGTAGCACAAAGAATTGCGTCAAAACCCCATACCAAGGTTTATGGAATTATGAGTGTATTAGTACAGGCTTTTTATGAAGTAGAATATTTATTTGATGTACCTCCAGAAAGTTTTAATCCACCACCTAAAGTAATGAGTGGAGTGATTCGTTTGAGAAGGAAGGAAACGGTTGTAGATATGAAGAGCGAAAAAGCTTTGTTTGTTTTGGTAAAAGCTGCATTTAATCAAAGACGTAAAATGTTGCGTAATGCAGTTCGAGGCCTATTTGATGAAACGGTTTTGGCAGATGAGATATTTAATAAAAGAGCAGAGCAATTAAGTATTGAAGATTTTGCAGCTCTTAGTTTCCGTATGCGATAAAATTATTTAAAAAGAATAGAATGGAAAGAACTGTATTGATAACAGCCAATGTTCATCAGTATCTTAAGGATAAATTACAAAGTCACGGTTTTAAATTGGTATTTATACCAGGTATCGGTGATCAAGCTTTTCTACATGCTATTGAGGATGTGGAGGGATTGATAGTTGATACTCGTGTTGTAAACAAAGAAATGATAGAAAGTGCTTCAAAATTAAAATGGATTGGAAGATTGGGTAGCGGTATGGAGCTTATTGATACAGAGTATGCTGCATCAAAAGGTATTAAATGTGTAAGTAGTCCTGAAGGAAATTGTAATGCAGTAGCTGAACATGAATTAGGATTGCTGCTTTCTTTAATGAATCGAATTTCTTCGAGTAATCTTGAAATAAAAGAGGGCAAATGGTTAAGAACAGAAAATCGTGGGGAAGAATTAAGGGGTAAAACTGTTGGAATTATTGGATATGGAAATACGGGTTCCGCTTTTGCTAAAATCTTATCTGGTTTTGAGGTAACTGTTTTGGCATATGATAAATATAAAAAGGATTTTTACAACGGATATATTCAAGAATCAAAGATGGAACAGTTGTATAAAAAAGCTGATGTTATTAGTTTGCATGTTCCTTTAACTGAAGAAACTTTGCATTTGGCGAATGATTCCTTCTTCAATTCATTTGAAAGAAATCCCTATTTTCTTTCTACTTGCAGAGGTAAAGTAACAGATACTCTGGCTTTAAAAAGGGCACTCAAATCAGGTAAAATCAAAGCTGCTGGACTTGATGTGTTAGAGAACGAAAAGCTGGAAACCTATTCAAAAGTTGAATCTGAGAGCCTTAAATGGCTATTGGCACAAACCAATACCCTAATTACCCCACATATTGCAGGCTATAGTCAGGAAGCTTATTATAAAATGGCTAAAATAGTTCTCGATAAGCTAGGATTCGAATAGCAAAGAGTAGCAAGTAAATTACATTTCTTTGTTTTTGAGAAAGATTTTATATTTTTGCAGACCTACAACGCTACAATCAAATGTGGCGTTGTATTTTTTTTATTGCTTCTAAACAGAAAGAGTATGAGCGATTATGTAACACAGGAGACCTTCGACAAGATGCGTGAAGAGCTGCACAGAATGAAATCAGTTGATCGTCCGGCATCTTCAAGAGCAATTGCTGAAGCTAGAGAGAAAGGTGATTTGAAAGAAAATGCCGAATATGATGCAGCTAAAGAGGCACAAGGTATGCTTGAAGCTAAGATTAAACAATTAGAAGGTGTGATCAGTAATGCCAAGATTGTTGACCCGGGTACCTTAGATACCAGTAAGGTTACCATTTTAACTAAAGTAACCATCACTAATTTGGCTACAAAAAAAACCATTGTCTATCAGATTGTAGGTGAAAAGGAAGCCGACCTGAAATTGGGAAAGATTTCTGCAAGTTCTCCTATTGGTAAGGGATTATTGGGAAAAGTGGTTGGGGAAATAGCGGAAGTGCAAGCCCCTAATGGCATCGTGAAATTCAAAATTGAGCACATTACTATTTAAAGTATCGATCTTTTACAAATGCCCTATCAGAATTTAACTGATGGGGCATTTTTTTTAGGATATTTGATTTAATAAAACTTCTATATGACCATCTTCTCCAAAATTATTGCCGGCGAGATTCCATGTTATAAAATTGCAGAAAATGAAAAATTCTTTGCTTTTCTAGATATTTTTCCATTGGTAAAGGGGCATGTATTAGTGGTACCGAAAATTGAGACAGATCAATTCTTCGATTTATCTGCAGATTACTTAGCTGAAATTTTATTGTTTTCTCGACCGATCGCAAAAGCAATTGAAAGAGCATTTGACTGTAACCGTTGCGGAATAAGTGTGGTAGGATTAGAAGTGCCACATGCACATTTACATTTAGTACCAATTAATAATGCAGATGATTTGAATTTTACCAGAGAGAAACTAAAACTTGGGCCGGAAGACTTTGTTGATATTCAGGAATTGATATTATATAATCTCTAACACTTATTTTTTTATGCGCCCAGGGTTTT
>CAIJZG010000299.1 GCA_903825065.1 uncultured Bacteroidota bacterium | reverse complement strand
AATGAAACCATTTATACAAGGTTTAAATCTTCACATTTACAAGAATTAGACAAAGCATTTTTAAACAGGTTCCGACTAAGTGCATTGCCTGAAACCTATGAAACATTCTTAAAATACCTAAACAATCAAAAAGAGTTTTCAATTGAAATAAGTGCGAGTTCAGTTGGAGAACAAAAATTATGGCTTCAAATGATAGGTATCCCCAGAATTGATAACAATGGTTTTTTTGATGGGTTTATTTTATATGGAACCGATATTTCTGTCATCCATGATGCGGCTAACTCAATGAAAAAACAAACTGATTTAATCAGCATCTTAAATAAAGAATATACAAAGTTTAAAAAAATTGCGAGTATTTCCAATCAGGGTATTATCATCACGGATACTATTAATCATATTACCTGGATGAACGATGCAGTTAATAATATTATGGGATATAGTATGAAAGATTCTTTGGGCAAACAAGATTTTCAATTATTCTGTGGGTCAGAAACAAAAGAGGAAGATATTAGTGCAATAAAAATAAGTGTTTGTGATTTAACAAGTTTACACAAAGAAATGTTGCTTTATCATAAATCAGGTAAAAAAGTTTGGGTAGAATTAATAAAGGAACCTATCTATGATGAGAACAATAAATTCTGTGGTTTCTTTATTATCGTAAACGATATTCAAATCAAAAAAATATCTGAAAAGGAAATTGCACAACAAATCCTTACACTCAAGAAAATGTCTCTAATTACTTCTCACGAGATTAGGCATGAGTTTACAAAAATCATGCAGGTAACACAAACAATTAAATTGCAAAACCCTGATATTGCTACTTATCAAAAATTGTTGGAAGAAATTGAGAAATCTACAGAGCGAGTTAATAAAGCAATTTTTGAATTAAATGACCATATTAATTTTGCAACATCGAACACCCTTTCAATGGATGCTTATCTGAATCAGGAAATTGAAGAGATCGTTTTGATTGATGATGATAAGTTGGTAAACGAAATGAATCAGATGGTGATTAGAAAAGTACACCCAGATATTCAAGTGAAAGTTTTCGATGATGTTGATTATGCACTCTCACATATAATTTCAAATCCTGATACCAGGAGAAAAACATTTGTGGATCTGAATTTTCCATATAAATCTGGATGGTTCTTCTTAGATGAATATCAAAAATTATCACAACCAGGTTCAGTAATTTTACTTACTTCCTCACTGCAACAAGAAGATATTGACTATTCAAAACAGTACCCTTTTATTACACATTACATGACGAAGCCATTAAATATTCAACAATTGAAAGAATTGAAAATTCAAAGTATACATCGGAAACAAATTGTTTAAAAAATTTCCGGCCCCATTTAAAACAAAAGACCCCATCTCGATATTACGGAATGGGGTCTTCACATGTATGAATTTAAATTTATCCTTTTCTTCTTTCCAATTCTTGTTTAATTAAGCCAAGTTCCCGTCCTGTTTGTCCACTCACACTGCTATTCTCCTGTGCTCGACGCATTAGATAAGGTATTACATCTCTTATAGGACCAAAAGGTAAATACTTACTTACATTTAAATTTTCTTTAGCAAGATTGAAACTTATATTATCACTCATGCCATATAATTGAGAGAAATGAATATGAGGATGATTATGAGCAAGCCCCTTTTCTTCAATAAGATTAGCCATCAGCAAATTGCTATTTTCATTATGTGATGCAACGATGCATGATATTTTATCGATATGATCAACACAATAACGCACAGCCGCATTATAGTCTCTATCACAGGCTGCTTTGTCAATATGAATCGGAGATTCATATCCCTTTTGATATGCTCGCTCTCTTTCTTTTTCCATATAGGCTCCACGTACTAATTTCATTCCCAGATAAAATCCCTGTTGATTAGCGATCTTATAGGAAATATCAAGGAAATGTAATCTGTCGTGGCGATATAATTGTATGGTATTGTATACTACTGCTTTTTCTTTATTGAAGATCTCCATCATCTCCATGGTAAGCCTATCCACAGGATCTTGCATCCAACTTTCTTCTGCATCAATTAAAACACCGATATTTTTTTCAGCCGCCGCTTCACAAATAATATACATCCTTTCGCGAACCCTATCCCATTCGGCAATTTCTGCTTCATGATCGTGAATACCACTTCGCAATCTGGGTGCTTCGTTTAGTGTTTCTAATAATCCATTTCTAGCTAACCCTGTTACCTTGATGCTCATGAAAGGAATATTCTTCTGAGAAGAAGCATAATTAATTACACGAATAAACTCATCAGTAGCATAATCAAAATTATCCTCCCCTTCTTTACCTTCAACTCCATAATCAAGGATAACTTGAACACCATATTTGCCAAGCGTTTCACAAACCGCGGAAGTTTCTTCCAAGGTTTCTCCACCAACAAATTGCTTGAAAATGGTTTTACGAATAATTCCATCTATCGGAAGTCCGGTCTTCATTAAAAAGGGTGTGAGACGGGTTCCTAACTGAACAAAAAGTTGGTAGCCCATTGTTCTGAAAAGAAATCTAGCGCCTTTCAGGTCTTTAGTAGCCTTATATGCAAAGGCATTTTCGGTATTTTCAAAGGAGATATTCATTGCTAACGGATGTTCGTTACGCGAATATCGTATACATTAGCTAAGTAAAAAAGGAATTTTATAACTCGTTAGCAATTATTTATAACTATTTATTAAAAACTGAACTTAGTATATGCATATTTCAAAAATAGAGATCTATAAATACAGTATTCCAATGGTTCCTTTTACCATTGCAACTGGTACCATGCATTTTGCACAGAATTTATTAGTGCGGATTCATACAAACACCGGCTCAATAGGGATTGGCGAATGTTCTGCTTTTCCAATGATTGCGGGAGAAACGCAGGCTACATGTTATGAGATGGCTAAGGAATTTGCAGCAATTTGGAAGAACAAAGATCCTTTACAAATTGAAGCCAGGATGCAGGAACTTGACCTGTTTACTGCTGCGAATTATACTGCAAAAAGTGCTTTCGATTT
>CAIJZG010000298.1 GCA_903825065.1 uncultured Bacteroidota bacterium | reverse complement strand
TTATCAAATGCTGCAATACCATTTGTTGAAGAAGCAATACTACTCTTTATTTCAATGGCTATTAATTTACCCCTGCTTTCTAAAACAAAATCTACTTCATCATTACCTTCTCTCCAATAATATACTGTGTAATCCTGATTCATGGAATGATTAATCAGATGTGCACCAATGGCCGACTCTACAACTCTTCCCCAATCTTTTGGTTTACCGATGATCTCCTCAAAATTATCATTATGCTGACTACTTATTAATGCAGTATTATGAACCTGAAATTTTGGACTGGAAGATCGTTTTCGTAAAAGGGTACCTGAATATTTTTCAATACCCATTAACAAACCTGCCGTATCTAATAAATTCAAATAATGTGATAAAGTGGTGGTATTACCAGCGTCTTGTAATTGCCCCAGGATCTTTGTAAACGAAACCATTTGGCCAGAATACAAACATCCTAATTCAAATAAATTTTTCATTAAAGCCGGCTTGTCAATTCTCGTTGTCATTAAAATATCTTTCGATACACTCGTTTCAATCAACGCAGATTTGATATAGTTTTTCCAACGTGGCTCATCATGTATCAAAGTTGCAGATCCGGGATAACCACCAAACCATGCATACTGTTCTGCAGTCCATTTGAATGCCGATTGCATTTCTAGAAAAGACCAATGACCCATATAAATCGTTTCAAACCTTCCCGCTAATGATTCTGTTAATCCTTTTTGCAACATCATGCGTGAAGAACCAAGTAAAACAATTTTTATGCTTTGACCAGTTCTTGTATCCTCATCCCATAGAGCCTTTACTGTTTCACTCCAATTTTCAATCTTTTGAATTTCATCAATAATGAGTAGGTACTCAGCTAAATTATCTTCCCGACTATTCAATCTTGCTGACTCCCATATTTGCCTTAACCAAATACTATCTGATGCAGCTATGGCATCTGCTGATTCAAAAAGATATGGAATATGTCTTTTCTGAAGAAGTTGACGAATCATCGTTGTTTTTCCTACTTGCCTCGGACCTAAAATAACCTGAATGAAGTTTCTGGGTTCATTCAACCTATTCATAACTAATTGTAAATGAGATCTTTCAAACATAATTAAGATTTTACTCAGTATATTGAGTAAAATTACTCAATATACTGAGTAATTCAAATTTTAATTAAAATCATTAAATTGATACCTCAATCATAGATATATGCCTATTTCCCCTCTTACCTCTATTTACAAGAAATTGATAATCTCCTGCTTTTCAGTCTTGATATTCCAACTGTCGATGGCTCAAAACCTAGACATCAGCTACATGTCTTCGGGCGGAAAGCTAAAACCCTTGCAGGCTATCATGGATATCAGGCACTATACTATTAATATGGATGTTGATATTGCCAATAAATCGATCCACGGAAATACAGTGGTTACATTAAACCTGTCTAAACATACGGATACTATATTATTAGACCTGGTGCACTTACTCACCGTAGCAAAAATCAAAGTCGATAATAAGCCCGCAACTTTTACTCAGGGAGATGATAAAATATTTATCACCGGTACCAACTTCAAAGAAGGAACACATTCAGTTGATATTCTTTACGGTGGCAACCCTCCTATTGCGGTGCGCGCACCTTGGTTCGGAGGATTTATCTGGGGAAAAGATCGTAGCGGTAACGACTGGATCTCTATCAACTGTCAGAAAGAAGGAGGCAGATTATGGTTCCCATGTAAAGATCATCCAAGTGATGAACCTAATGAAGGAGTGGATATGAATATCACTGTTCCAAAAGGCTTATCAGTTGCAGGCCCTGGGCTATTGCAAAAAGTAACCACCAAAAATAACAAAAGCACATTCTCCTGGAAAACCAATTATACCATCAGTAATTATTGTGTGGTATTTAATATTGGAAAATACTTTGTGGCAAAAGATACCTATACCACAATTGATGGAAACAAAGTGCCCATTGAGTTTTATGTGCTAGAAGAAGATAGCGCCCAAGCTAAAAAAGTAATCGAAACAAAAATTCGTGATAGCAAAATTCTAGAAAAATATTTTGGAGAGTATCCTTGGGTCAAAGAAAAAATCGGTATTGCAGAAGTGCCAAATTCAGGTATGGAACACCAAACTATGATCACGTTCAATAATAAATTCGAATACAGAAAAGTTGGGGGACATGATTATTCCGATAATTTATTTCACGAGTATGCACACGAGTGGTGGGCCAATAAAGTAACCAATAAAGACTGGGCGCATATGTGGATCCAGGAAGGAATTGGCACATATGCAGAAGCTTTATGTATGTATGAATTAGGCGGACAAGAAGCCTACAACGAAATGATTGCTAATCATAAAAAAAGTATCAAGTACATTAAACCATTAGTGGGAGGAGAAGAATTATCAGAAGATGAAACCTATGCAAAAAATGATATTTATGTGAAAGGTTCTTTCTTCATGCATAGCCTGCGCTATGTATTGGGTGAAGAGATCTTTTTCCCGGCACTCAAAAAACTAGCTACCGATCCTGCAACTACTTACGACAATTTTGTAACCAGTACCGACGTAGAGCAATTATTTAGTAAAGCAGCCGGATATTCATTAAAGCCATTTTTTGATTTCTATTTAAGAACTACCAATGTAATAGAAGTTTCTGTAAAAGAAACTGGCTACCAGCAATACCTGATCAAAGTCAACAATTATTTTATGGATCTGCCTTTTGATATTTTAATCAATGGAAAAAAAGAAAAGTTAGTTATTGGCAAGGATGGAATTAAAATAAAAAGTAACCTTCCGCCAACTATTGACCCTGTTGGATATTATTTAAAGAAAGTAACCATCCAATAATATCACTTTGATTCAAATCAGTTTGGAAAAAGAATTTAATAAATTGAAATAGGTGTTAAATCACTCAATGCAACCCAACCTTTACTCGATTGATTGTCTGTATTGATAAATTCAATATACGCAAATCCATTTTCAATTCTAAGAGCTGTTACTTTTTCTCTTGAATTAAAATAGGAATTTCGCATGCTGTTATAATTTGGACTATTATAAAAATGTACCTGATTTGATTCACTAGCGTTTACATAATATTCGCTTGTAGTAGTTGAAGCTGAATGGCTGGAATTGTCAGTAGCAAAAGTGGTATCAATTGTATTATTACTTGCAGAGTTCTCATTGTTTGGTTTTATTAAATCATTCCAAGCGGATTTCACTTTTTGAGTCCCCTTATTTAATTCATAATCTACCTGATCGGTTATAAATACTTTTCCAAGAATACCCAATCCAATTATTTTATTGTTGCCCTCAAATTCTATACTTGTTAAAGAAAAGAAGAAATAATCTTTTCTTCTTACCACATCTTTAATAATACCATCTGCTAAAGAAGAACCAAACATCACTCCTAATTCGGTTCCAATATCTCCCAATGAACTAACTGATTTTCCGGATGATGAAACTTCTCTCCTGATAAGTTGACTTACCTTATCCTTCACAGCTCTTTGATGTTCATCCAAATTTGGATTTGATGCATACAATATTGCTAAAACAACAATGGCCAATATGTATTTCATATAAATATTTTAATAGATTGAAAAATTGCTTTAGTAATAATTTGGTATTTACTTAGAGACCAATATTTATTTTGTCTTTGCAATAAATTTAATGCTTTATTACTTTGTTTAGAAAATTACAACCCTAAAATCTAACTAACTCAGCATTCTAAAATTTGTACTTATTCGAATTCGTCAATTCCTTACACACAATCTGCAATACAATGCCAATCAGGTTTATAGCCAAAATATTACATTAAATTATCAAAGCAAGTGGAGCTAGAAACCACTATAAAAACGGGCGTCCCCGAAAAGCCAAATGAGTAGGAAATAAATTTATAACCATGACTTTTTTTATTCTAATCTTATTAGCATTCATTATTTTATTGATTGCATCGATGTGGACTATTTTTACAAAAGCTGGAAAACCAGGATGGGCAAGTATTATTCCGATTTACAACTTTATTATTTTACTAGAAATTGTTGGTAAACCCTGGTGGTGGTTACTTCTAATGATTATTCCAATTGTAAACATTGTTCTATTAATTATTATGTACAATCAACTATCCTTATCATTTGGGAAAGATGCTGGTTTTACTGTAGGATTAATTTTATTAAGTTTTATCTTCTTTCCAATACTTGCTTTTGGTGATGCCTTATATATTGGACCAGGAGGGAAAAATGCAAATTCCAATTTTTAAAATCAAAGAATTATACGTATAAAAAAACACTCTTGAATTTAGAGTGTTTTTTTTTGCTAATACTTATTTAACTTTTATACTTTCCTAAAGATATTTGTTCTTAAAAAATCATTTATAAACTTTCCTGGAAGTAAATATCTGAACTTCAATATACAAGTAATGTTTGAGAAATTATTTTAGTAATAATTTTCGACACCAATTGTAAATAGGAGATTCGAAATATTGATATAATAAAATGGAAATAATCCAAAGTGCAAGGAAGTTCCTATCCGGAAAAGTGTACCAGTCTTTTATTTTTAAATTCACATAACTGATATGTACTAGGTAAAATGCAAAAGAAGCATTTCCCAATAATAATATGAGCTTGCTTCCTAATATTTTATTGATCCAGGTATCTTCATAAATTAAACCCGCTAATACCATCACCATACTAATTGGAAGTAGCGTCTTAGAAAGCAACATCCCCATAGGGTTTGAATAACCATGATCATAAATGTCTTTTTGAAACCAGCCAATGGCATAGATTGTTAAGAACATCGAAGAAAATCCAATAACTGTTTTATACGGTAATTTTTGAAGCCATGCTGATCTTTGTTTTACCAAAGTTGCTAATATCATACCACCTAAAAACTCAGTACTTCTTCCTGGAAAACTATTTAATAATAGAAACTCAGAAGGACTAAAGAATCGCTGAGGATTGTTATTCAAATAATGCCAAAAAATGCCCATCCCCCAAAACATGGCATACAGCAAAATCAATACCATCAAGAGCAACCAAATATTTTTCTTCTGGATAAAGAATAACAATGGAGCTAATAGATAGAACGACATTTCAACAGTGAGCGACCATGCCTGAGCTATCCCATCCAAATTGTGCGCATC
The DNA here is from genome assembly GCA_903825065.1 of uncultured Bacteroidota bacterium. Lineage (GTDB taxonomy): Bacteria > Bacteroidota > Bacteroidia > Chitinophagales > Chitinophagaceae > Sediminibacterium. Next base: position 3,334 of record CAIJZG010000298.1, on the reverse strand, counting down.
ACTAAACCCATGTACTAAAGAATAAGTTAGTATTGAGAACTGAAAATTTCCATAGTGTTTATCCAGATAATAGATGGTTAGAATTAACCAATACAAAGGCATAATCCTGGCACACCTCACCAGTATATATTTTAAATACGAAGATCGAGATTGCAATGGCTTGTCTTCATAAGTAAAAGCAATCAGAAATCCACTCAACACAAAAAACAAAGACACACCCACATGAAATTCATTGAACAATCTAATCAGTTCAGGATGCAAACTATCTCTCCAATATTTTCTATTATGATAAATAAAAACTAAGCAGACTGCAATAAAACGAATGCCCGTAAGTGATGGAAACCTTCCCTTTGATGTGTTAGACATTAATTACCGAATAAATTATAATGACGTTTTTCTATTTCAACAAAAGTACTTTCCTTCCCTGAAGTCTACGAACAATTAATACACCACCTTTTTGATAGGGAATCCATTCAAACCCTTCTCCGGTTTTTTGTTCTTTTATTTTCTGATAATCCAATAAAACTGAAGTGGGCTTTTTGGTTAATTTTATTTTTTCAATACCAGTAGAATCAAAAGTTCGATAAAACATTTTAACCTGGTTGCTATCTATTTTTTCGAAATTGAGTCCAAAAAACTTTTTAAGATTCCCCGCGTAATCTACTTGCTGAATGGCAGAAGTAGAAGATAGCATATGATCTTCTTGTTGCGGAGCAAGTGCTGGAAATGCATCCATCGCTCTCAGATAATGTCGCACATAATCCCCATAGCCATCAGTTAACCAAGGTTCATCACCCGGAAAACAATTTTTACCATCTACGTCAACCATATATGTTGCCCAGGATAATTCTCGCACTCCATTCGTAAACCAACTAGTGTCTTTCGTTAATGCAGCATATAAAAGCTCATCTGCAGCCTGACGAGAGGAATGACTATTCGCAGGTGCTTTATAAACCGATTGTTCATTGGTTACAATAACCCCATATTTTTTCCAGGTATCGTTTGAAAAATTAGTATGCACCCAATTAATGATTTTTTGCACATCATTTTTCCAATCAGGGAAATAAGAAGGATGTTCCATAATAAATCTGGCGAATGTCATGGCATTGATTTGTGTTTCACTCCACCAATCCACGTCTTCAAAAAATGGACCCCATTTATTTTCTTTCATCGGATAAGTTTTCATCCATTCCAAAATAATGTCAAACGATTTTTTATAGGATGTTGTATCGCCCTGATGCATAGCTATCAGATCTAGAAATAACTGCATGGTTGGTGCCCAATTGGAAGTATATCCAGCAGTATCAATCCAGGTATGGGTAAAATCATGGTTTCGAAGAAGCACTGTCTCTCCATTAAGCACATTTACTTTAAACGGCAAGGGAGAATATTCTACATTACCTCTTTTAGTTTTATCCGAAAGTGTATTCGCAATTTTTATGGCAGCACCTAAATAATTAATATTTTCAGGAACATTATATCCACTGCTAATTTTATATAAATGCAATAGTTCTAATCCAAATGAACCAGCTTTATCAGGCTGCAATACATTTTTTCCCGAACGCATATCTCCATCGTAGTTGCCTGAATAAATTAAAGTGTTATATGGAAAAGGAAGATTGGGCCATTTACTATCAGCAGCAGAAAAGCCATGTGAGAGATAATAGTCAGCAATGAAGTACATATTCTCCTTTACCTTTTCATTACCCGAATAATGATAGTATAGCCTCCAGGAAGATAATGCCATCGCAAACTGATCTCCACCAATACCCCTTGGATCATTAAAATTAGGATTCCAAACTTGGTGATTCATATAATAAGGAAGACCATTATAATCTCTGCGCATCGTATCCCAAAAATTCCATACTGAATTAATCACATGATTAAATGCAATACTCGGATTAGCATCATACCATGGAATAATATTCCCCTTTTTATCAGTCTTAATAATATGGTATACCAATTTTTCAGTAGGCTGAGCATACGTTACAGTTGAAATACCGGAGCCCATGCATATGATGATCAATACCAATAGAGATCGAATATTCATAGTATGATTTATAATTGAATATAATGGATGCTGCAAAATAATTTCATCAACTTGTTTGAATAAAGATAAAATTGACGATTTAGTCCAAAAAAGATTAGAAATATTTTGTATTATTAAGGTACAAAAAACTTTATACAATGGAACGCCGCCAATTACTTAAAAAATCAGCCTTTGCAGTAGCAGCTTTTGCTTTTTCAAAAGAATTATTTGCCTCAGAAGCAGAAAGGGGGATCCAAAAAAGTTTCGAAGGTTCAAATGGTGGCATCATAAAATTAAGCTCCAATGAAAATCCGCATGGCCCTGCTGAGTCTGCTAAAAAAGCCATGATCGATGCGGTAATTATTTCAAACAGGTATCAGTTCGATACCAATGCACAATTGCGCGAAGCCATTGGAAAATTAACCGGTCATAATAAAGACAATATTTTATTAGGTGCTGGCTCTTCAGAATTGTTAGGAGTTGTTACTTCTTGGACTGCTTATAAAAAAGGAAATATTGTAGCATCGGAACCTACTTTCAAAGTGTGGTTGCCTGCTGCCAGAAAATTGGGGTTGCCTACCAAATTAGTTCCCCTCACTGCAACTAAGCATAATGATCTTAATGCTTTAGCAAGTAATATCGATACAGATACGAAAATGGTGTATCTGTGTAATCCCAATAATCCAACAGGTACTGTATCGCCCCAAAACGAATTAGAGGCATTTGTAAAAACAGTAACTGCTAAAACTATTTTGTTGATGGATGAAGCGTATACCGATTATTATGATAGTCCTTCTATGGCGCATATGGTAAACGAAAATCCAAACCTGATCATCGCTAAAACATTTTCTAAAACCTATGGTATGGCAGGTGCCAGAGTGGGTTATGTTTTAGCACATCCTGATACTATTAAAGAATTAAGTTCCTTTATGGCCTGGGCTAATGCAGGACCTTCCGCTGTTTCTATGAAAGGAGCATTGGGTGTGATTAATGATCAAGCATTTGTTGATTATGTAAAAGCTGAGAATATCAAAGCGAAAGCCATTTTGTACAAAGGCTTTAATGATCTGGGTATAAAGTATATCGAATCCTTTACCAGCTTTGTGTATTTCGATACCAAGACCTATCCTAAAAATGTACCTGCTGTTTTACAAGCAAATAATATTATCGGGGCACGTTCATTTGAAGATAATAGTACTTGGTTAAGAATAAGTATCGGCACCGTACAAGAAATGACGAAGGTTGTGGAAGCACTAAAAGCAGGAGCTGCAAAAGCTTAATGTAAAACCCGATTCGATAGAGTCG
>CAIJZG010000297.1 GCA_903825065.1 uncultured Bacteroidota bacterium | reverse complement strand
TCAATTGAAATTGTTGTTGTACCAAACCCTTTCCAAAAGTTCTTCTACCGATAATTGTAGCCCTATCCCAGTCTTGTAATGCACCCGCCAATACTTCACTAGCTGAAGCAGAACTTTCATCTACAAGAACCGCTAATTTTCCAGTTTCAAAAATGCCATCCCTTCTGCAACGATTATCAATTCTTTGCTGATGATCCCCTTCTGTATAAACAATTAATTTATCGCCACTTAAAAATTCATCCGCTATTGCAATGGCTTCTTTCAATAATCCGCCACCATTTCCTCTTAAATCGAGAATAAGTTTTTGCATTCCTTGTTTCTTCAAATCGCCCATGCTCTCCATAAATGCTTCATATGATCGATCCGCAAAGCGATTGATTCTAATAAAACCAGTCTCCTGATCAATCATGTATGAAACATCAATAATGGGTACTGGAAAAGAGGCACGCTCCACTACTTTGTCAATCATTTTACCAGACCTTAATATTTTGATTTTTACCTTAGTGCCAGTCTCCCCCTTCAACAGGGATCTTACTTTATCCACTATAAGAAATTTACCTGCAATTTGAGCAGTATCATTGATAGTGATCAATTTGTCGCCAACCGATAACCCAGCTTTTTCTGAAGGTCCTTTTTTGATAACATTCATCACATTCACAGTATCATCAATCACCTGAAACTCAATTCCAATACCTTTGATATTATCTTGCAAATGCTCATCCGCCGCACTCAATTGATCTGTTGGGATTAAAATAGAATGAGGATCAAGATGCGCAAGCAATTGATTTACAGCTAATTGATTAATACTATCCGAAGCCACTTTATCAACATATCTACTTTTTACTAAATCCACTACTTCCTGTAATGAGGTTCTTTTTGAGAAACCTAGAAATTTACCTCCAGTAGTTTCTTCCCTCAATTGATAACCAATCAACATTCCTAAAATAATTGTCACCGCAAACAAAACAGGCAGCCATACTTGCAACTTTTTACTTCCCATAAACTGTACTTCTTTGTATCTTGAAATAGAATGCGAATATCTGTATTAATGCTTGAAACTAAGATAAAGGTTTGTTGTTTCGAATGAATGGTATAAGTTGCGCTTAGTTTTTACAGATAGATGAATAAAAGAATTACAGACTAGAAAAATAATAATATGTCAGTTAAATTAATTGCCGATAGTGGTGCTACTAAATGCGAATGGTGCCTTATTGCAAACGGCAAGAAAAAAAAGTTACTTACAACAGGGATCAGTCCTTATTTTTTAAATGAGGATCAGATTTACTTATTACTACAAAAACAATTAGTTCCCAAATTAAAAGACGCTGTTATCAATGAAGTGCATTTTTATGGTACTGGATTAAGTAACCAAAACAATGTAGAGCTGCTAAAAGCGGTATTGAAAAAAACATTCAAGAAAGCAAAAATTTCAGTTGAAACAGATTTAATGGCAGCAGCCAGAGCTCTATGTGGCAGAGAAAAAGGTATTGCATGTATTCTTGGAACTGGATCAAACTCTTGTTTTTACAATGGCCGGAAAATGATCAAAAACAGTCCTGGTATTGGATATATTTTAGGTGATGAGGGCAGTGGAGCTTATTTAGGTAAAAAAGTAATTCAACATTATTTATATCAAACTTTTGATGAAGAATTGATGACTAGTTTTGAAAAAAGATTTCTAACAAGTCCAATAGAAATTTTAGAGAACGTCTATAAGAAGCCAATGGCTAATAGGTATTTAGCCTCATTTGCGATTTTCTTGGCTGAAAACAGAGGGCATTATATGATTGAAAATATTATTGAAGACGGATTAAACGAATTCTTTTTTACACATATTTATAAATATAAAGAAAGCTGGACCCATCCTATTAATTTCATTGTTAGCATTGCTTATGGATTCAAAGACATATTACAAGAACTATGTAATGGGTATGAATTAGAATTGGGAAAAGTAATGAAAGCCCCTAT
>CAIJZG010000296.1 GCA_903825065.1 uncultured Bacteroidota bacterium | reverse complement strand
CTTTGTGTCTACCATCTGAATTGGCCGCATAAATAAAGGTCTTAATTCGACTGCAAATCTACGAGAAAATATAACAAATTAAGATTACTAATTATCTGAAATAAGCTACTATTTATTACGTTATTTTGTAAATAGAAACCTTCCCTTGAAAATACTATATCAACTCTTCATTTATTTATATCCTAAAGCAGCTTGGTTATTAGGCTGGAAAAATGAAAAAGCCAGAAAATGGGTCATAGGTAGAAGAGGCCTATTTAAAACCCTCTCCACTTATTTTTATCTGCACAAAGAACCTGTCATCTGGATTCATTGTGCCTCATTGGGCGAGTTTGAACAAGGTCGGCCCATTTTGGAATCTATTAAAAAGCAGTACCCCAATTATAGAATCTTACTTACCTTTTTTTCCCCATCAGGTTATGAGGTATGTAAAAATTACCCTCTTGCAGATTACATCTCATATCTCCCGATGGACTCTCCCAGCAATGCAGTTCGCTTTTTAAATATTGTACAACCAAGTCTGATATTATTTATCAAATATGAGTTTTGGCATTTCTATTGCAAAGAAGCAGCTGAAAGAAAAATTCCATTATTATTAGCTTCTGGGATATTTAGAGAAGATCAAATATTTTTCAAATGGTACGGAAAATTTTATAGAAATATTCTTCACAGTTTTAGTCATTTCTTTTTACAGGATGAACAATCAGCAGTACTATTAAAGAAGTTAGGGCTTCAAGAAAAAATAGTAATTAGTGGCGACACCAGATTTGATCGTGTATTAGAAATTGCAGCGCAGTTTGCACCTATTTCTTTCATAGACACTTTTTGCAAAGAAGCTATTACTATTGTTGCAGGAAGTACCTGGACAGAAGACGATGAAGAGTTGGATCATTTTATCAATAAGCATCCTGCAATTAAATGTATCATTGCCCCTCATGAGATTGAGGCAGAAAGACTGAAGGAGTGTTTAACACTTTATAAAAGATCCATGCTTTTATCCGAATACGAAAAAACGCTACAGCTCGCTGATAATAATCAAGTTGACCCACAAGTATTGATTATTGATAATTATGGAATGCTTACAAGGTTATATCAATATGCTACAATCTGTTTAGTAGGCGGCGGTTTTGGAGGAGATGGTGTTCACAATGTATTAGAAGCTGCTGTTTATGGGAAACCAGTTATCATTGGGCCAGTTTATGAAAAATATATTGAAGCAGTTGACTTAGTAGAAAATGGGGGGTGCATTTCAGTAGAAAACGCACTAGAGTTGGAGGAAATTTTAAATCAATTATTGAATCCTAAAGATCCACTTTATTATCAATCAGCTAAGGCGGCAAAAGATTATGTATACGCAAATGCAGGGGCTACAAATAAAATCTTAAATCATATTCAAGCGAATCGTCTTTTAACTAATTGATCAAAATGCTCAACTGCTATTGAACCAGCTTTCCAACCCAATTTCAATTTCAATTCTCTTTCGATCCAATATTGAGCTTCCGGGAAAATATCAAATCCATTAATCGTCTTTAGACTTCTCTCATACATGATTTCATCACCTCTGAATAATTCATTGATAAAAAGATAGCGATCATTTATTCCAATTGCTTTTTTCAAATCACGAATGGGTGTTTCATTAAATCCATACGCCACTTCCGGTTCGTTTTGCTTTAACTGGTCATTGATACTAAAAGCTTCTTCCTTAATCAAATCAT
>CAIJZG010000295.1 GCA_903825065.1 uncultured Bacteroidota bacterium | reverse complement strand
CTTTTACATCTTTACCAAACATCTCTTGTACAAAGAAATACAAGGTTTGTTTCAAATCAGCGAAGCTCACATTCTCATCTATATATAATCCTTCCACCTGATGAAAGAAGCAGTGTGCACGAGCTGAAATGGTTTCGTTACGATAAACACGGCCCGGACAAATCACTCTAATAGGTGGCTTTTGTGTTTCCATTACCCTCGCTTGCACGCTACTGGTATGTGTTCTTAATAACCAGGCAGGGTCTTGATTGATATAAAAAGTATCCTGCATATCACGGGCAGGATGATCTTCTGGTAAATTCATAGCACCGAAATTGTGCCAGTCGTCCTCAATTTCAGGACCTTCGGCTACTGCAAAACCTAAACGTTGAAAAATAGATACAATCTGATTGCGAACAATATTCAACGGATGCCGCGCGCCAACTGCTATAGGGTCACCAGGTAAAGAGAGATCGATTGCCTTTCCAGAAACCTCGGAACCGCCAACGGCATTTTCTTTTAAAGTATCAAATTTGCTTTCTACAAATAGTTTAAAATCGTTTAAAACCTGACCAAATGCTTTCTTATGCTCATTAGGAACAGATTTCATTTCGCCCATCACAGATTTCACCAAACCCTTGGTACCCAAATATTTGATACGAAAGGCTTCCACTAATTCGGCAGTATTTGCTTCGGCAGCAGCTACTTCTTGCTTGAACTCCTCTATTTTTTGCAGTAACGATTCCATTGTGCGAAGATAATGATTGAATTCAAGTTTCTGCGATAGTTCCTAAAACCCTCATTTTGGAAATTTTTGGGTCGCTTTTACTGAAACGCACAAAAGTTCCACTAATAGCTTGCTTTCTGTACATTTGTATATGAATTTGAATGATCAGATGGAATATAATACAGATAGAAACTATTTAGGAATGAAGGAATACGGCCGCCACGTACAGAAGATGGTGGAGTATTTATTAACTATAGAGGACCGTGAGAAAAGACAGCAGCAAGCTCAAGCTGTGATTGAATTAATGGGATTTTTAAATCCCCATTTAAAGAATGTAGAAGACTTCCGGCATAAACTTTGGGATCACTTATTTTTCATTAGCGATTTCAAGTTGGAGGTAGATAGTCCCTATCCGATTCCTCAAAAAGAAACCTACAAGCAAAAGCCAGATCCTATACCTTATCCGAAACGTCACCCTAAGTATGCACACTTGGGTAAAAATCTGGAAGTGGTGATTGACAAGGCTTTGAAGGAAGAAGATCCAGAGAAAAAAGCTGGCTTTGCACATGCTATTGCCTATTACATGAAGTTGGCATATAGTAACTGGCACAAAGAATTAGTACACGACGATTCTATAAGAAGTGAACTCAATAGCATTACTGGAGGAGAATTAGAATTTAGTAATACACCATATATCAAACATCGCAATCAGAATTTTGAGCGTGATGATTATAGACCTAATAATGGGGGTGGTCGCTGGCAACAAAATTTTGGTGGCAGGTCTAATAATAATAGAAATGCTCAAGGTGGTCAAAGAAATGGCGGTCGACCAAATAACAATAATAATCGCAATGGTCAGAGCAGCCAGGGTGGACAACGCAGTGGAACGAATAATGGTGGCAGACCTGATTCAAGAGGTGGGCAGTTTAAAAAGAGATATTAAATCTTACGAATAGTTGATTTGAAATGAACTAAAAAAGCATCGTTATTCGATGCTTTTTTGTTGCGTAAGTTTGTATAATTATAGATTAACAATTCCAACATTATGAATTCCTTCGAAGTAATTGGTGGTAATAAATTAAAAGGCGATATCACGCCGCAAGGTGCTAAGAACGAAGCGCTTCAAATTATATCAGCTGTATTATTAACTGCAGAGAAAGTTACCGTCACCAATATCCCAGATATACTTGATGTTAATTTATTGATTGAATTATTGGAAGATATTGGCGTAAAAACAAATCGTATTTCACGTGATACCTGTGAGTTTCAGGCTGATGATATCGATATCGACTTTCTTGCTTCGGAAGCATTTAGAAAAAAGGGTGGAAAATTAAGAGGCAGTGTAATGCTTGCCGGGCCGATGTTAGCGCGTTTTCACAGAGCGTATATTCCAAAACCAGGAGGTGATAAAATTGGAAGAAGAAGACTTGATACACATATCATTGGATTTGAAAAATTAGGTGCAAAATTTGAATATGATGATTTGCACAGTTGTTTTAAACTTAGTTCTCCCAGGTTGCATGGTTGTTTTATGTGCTTAGATGAACCTTCTGTAACAGGTACGGCCAATATATTGATGGCAGCTGTTTTAGCTGAAGGAACTACTACTATTTATAATGCAGCATGCGAACCTTATATACAGCAATTATGCAAAATGCTAAATCGCATGGGCGCTAAGATCAGTGGAATCAGTAGTAACTTATTAATTGTAGAAGGAGTAGAAAAATTAAATGGAACTAATCACCAGATGTTGCCTGATATGATTGAAATAGGAAGTTTCATTGGACTTGCAGCCATGACACAAAGTGAACTAACCATCAAAAATGCTGGTGTAGCAAATTTGGGTGTGATACCAGAAAAGTTTCAGCAATTAGGAATTAAGCTAGAGATTAAAGGCGATGATATTTATATACCTGCGCAAGAAACTTATGAAATACAAACCTATATGGATGGGGGTATCCTTACCATTTATGATCATCCATGGCCTGGATTTACACCTGACCTTTTGAGCATTGTTTTAGTAGTAGCAACTCAAGCGATTGGAAGTGTATTAGTACATCAGAAAATGTTTGAAAGCAGATTGTTTTTTGTAGATAAATTGATTGATATGGGCGCACAGATTATTCTATGTGATCCACATCGTGCAACAGTCATAGGCCTTGGAAGAAAACAGGCTCTAAGAGGGATTACCATGAGTAGCCCTGATATACGCGCAGGGCAAGCATTGTTGATTGCTGCATTAAGTGCCGAGGGGAAAAGTATCATACAAAATATTGAACAGATTGATCGGGGGTATCAATTTATTGATGAACGTTTACGCAACTTAGGTGCTGATATTAAGCGGGTAGCCTATTAATGGAGTTATAATATAATGGTAACAGAACCGCTTAAGATTTGTCTTCCATTTTTAGGGTTGATGATATAATAGTAGGTTCCAACAGGAAGTGTTTTTCCATTGTATTTTCCATTCCAGGGATTCGCATAACCCAATGAACTATACACTTTTTGTCCATAGCGATTAAATACATCAACCGTGGCCCCTTGATAGGAATCGAGGTATTGGATTATCCAAAGATCATTGATACCGTCTCCATTTGGTGAGAATGCATTTGGGATCACAGGGTTCTTTAGTACTTTTATAAATATATTATCGGATATGGAGCAACCACCAATTCCAGTTACCAATAATTGATAAGTGATATCATTTGTAGGCGTAGCAATAGGCGCTTTTATATTATCTGAATTTAGAAACTGTGATGGCGTCCACAAATAACTTAATTGAGTACCATATATAAATTGTGGATCTAAACTCACGGAAGCCCCTTCTAAAATTGTTCTTGATGGGCTCATGATTAAAACCGGGTTGGGATCCACCAGAATATTTTTGAATGCAGTATCACTATTACAACCTTGAACATTCGTTACAAATAAATTAACTTGAATATTTCCCGAGTCACTAAATTTTAAAAGCGGATTTTGATTAGTGGATAAAATCATATTTCCGGAATTCCAATTCCACTTATTTATTGCACTTGTTATTCCATTGCTTAGGTCTGTAAACTGTATGCTATTATTAGCGCATATTTCAACTGCAGAACTCGAAAAGTCTGCTTTTGGTTGGGGATAGACTGTAATGATTTGGGTGCTGCTATTTTGACAAGTTGCTGCATTCCCAGAATAAGCGGTAAGTTTTACAGTATAGGTTTTTGTAGCTGGAGTAGGCAAATTAGGATACCAATTAGCATATAAAGAGCCGTTACTTGGATTTTGATCAGTTGTTTTAATAGTAGGTGCATTTATTGCGTCCCAATAAATATCAAGTTTTGTTACATTTCCAAAATCAACAGTAGAAGTGTTTAGAATTCTTGTGAAATCACTACTACATAAACTGTCCATTTTTTGTACCACAAAACTAGCTTTCGGCGTTGGTCCGTTTACAGTAAATTGTTGCATTAAAGAATCAGTACATCCATCTTTACTGGTTACTTTCAACATGGTATTATAGTAGTCTTCTTTTGTTACCAGCACTTTTGCATTTTGCGCAGCTGCATTTACAAAAACCGGTTGAACATGATGATTGGTGCCAGGAAAAATTGTCCAGCTCCAGGTAAATTGAGATTGACTACCATCTGCAATGGAACTGGTATCAGTAAAAGTTGCGGTGCCATCTGTAACACAAACTTCTGGCAAAACAAATCCCACATTTGGCAATGGGTTAATTTTAATATTGGAAATAGTAGTATCACTTTTGCAGCCTTTATCTGTTTCTACCATCAATCTAACAGGGTAAGTACCATAATTTGCAAATGCTTTTTTAAATGGGCTTCCATTAAGCGTGTCCTTTATCGTTCCATCTTTAAAGTCCCAATTCCATCGGATTATATTTCCTGCTCCTGCTGTTGATTGATCAGTGAATAAAACTTCCCTTGTTTCACACAAAGGAGAGGACAAAGAAAAATTTGCTGTTGGTTGGGGATAGATATTTACCGTACTTGAAATATTTAAACCTGTATTGATATCGGTTGAGCAGAAATTGCTATCCGTAATTTTCTGTAAAGTATAAATTGTTTTAACTAATGGGCTAACAGTTAAAGTATAGGGTACCGCATTTATATTTTGAATAGTATCATATTTTGTGCCATCAAAAATACTGAAAGTCCATGGCGCAGTTCCTGAAAATGCAATGGAAAGAGCTGTTGTCTTACCCAAGCAAATACTATCCTTTGTTGAGATGGTAGCAGTTGGTAGGGGGTTCAATTTTATTTGTACACTATCTTTAAAAGTGGGGCACCCCAGAATAGTAGTATTGATAAAATAGGTACCTGCCTGGTTACTTGTAATATTTTTAATAGTATCAGAAGCATTATTTGATGTAAAACTATTTGGGCCTGTCCACAAATAAGAAGCACTAGATACTTCATTTGAATGAAGTATTAAATTATTCCCAATACATTGTATACCACTTATTTTAGGGTTTAAGGTAATTGTTGCATAGTCTGAGAAATAACCCATTACGCTTCCACCACCAACTCCATTAAAAAAACCAAGATGAAAAAAGCCGGTAGTATTTGCAATATTTGTGGGAACCCCCACTTGAATACCTGGAGAGGGTATACTGTATTCAGATATTTTTGCAAACATCCATGCAGGATTAGCAGTAACAGGGGAAAACATACTAGGTGTTATACTCGGATTTCCATTTAATAAAAAACTTCCAATATCACCTGCCTTACATAAAAGTGCTAAATCAAATTGACCACTAAGTGGTCTTACAAAAGAAACATCTTGAGAGCCAGTACAGTGTATACTTGGTAAATTAGTAGAGGCCATTTCACCTCCGGTACCAGTAAGTTGATTTACGTATACAGGTTGAGACGTTTTAATATAGGTGCTAGAGTTTGCTAATTTTCCAGAATAAATTTGTCCTCGATTAAGCGGTACTCCAACAGTAACTCCATCCATAGTTATAACGGTTCCATCAACAGTTGCCAATACATAAAAGTAATCCTGAGAAACACTATTGATTACTAAATCGCCTTTAACCATGATGTATTCGTTTCCAATAATGTCTTCTGATACAATTTGATCTCCTACAAGATCAAAATTACCTCCAAGTATTCCGATACTATCATCATATACAGTTACGCAAACAGGCAAATTTGAATTTACCACACTACCCACCAAATGTTGTGGTCCTGAAAGATTACTTGCAATAACACTGTAGGACTCTCCTTGTTGAAGGGTAATTGAAAAAAGTTGACCCTTTGGATGACCAACTGCATCTTGACTTGGAGTAATGTTAACCACTGTATTGTTTTGAGTGGCTACGATTACAAATCCATTATGTGGTAAAATAGGATTGGGGCCTGAGTTAATGGGTATATTATCGAAAGTATTTTGACCGGGAATCATAAATTTTGTTCCTAAACCCGCTGCTCCCTTTAATGTAAAAATTTCGGGGTTTAAATAATTTACACCACTCATTCCATCTACTTCGTAATAAGCTGAAATTTTATTGCTGGCTGTGATTTTTAAGCCATTTTTTAAAGCCGTATTTTCAGGTTTTGATTCTACAATACTTAAAAATTGGGTTAAGTCTTTTGTGATAGTGGTATTTGCATTTAGTGTAAAAGTAATTGGTTGAAAGGAAGGATTTGCAGGCATACTGATGGTAACATCTGCTGTTTTTGCATAAGCTGAAAAGCGAATCAATATGGGTGCATTTGCATGAGTATGTGTAATGGCAGGTGCCCCAAACCAAAATGTTGTATCCGTTTGCGCTTTTGCAATAAAAGCTAAAGAGGAGCAACTGAAAATTAATATAAGGCGCTTAATCAATAACATAATTAGAAAATATGGTAACCCTTTTCAAAATTTGCAATAAGATAAATCATTTACTTTCTTTTTTCAAGATTTTGTAAAAGATGCTAAAGATAACTCATATGTTGCTTGGGAATTTAAATTGATACTGTTTGATTAGAAAAAGGATACCTGTATATTTAATACTCAATTATTCATAAGTGCCATATGAGAAATTATCTATCCATTTCTATCATTATCATCGCTCTTGCCGCTTGTAAATCTCCGGTTGAATGGTCTAATTATGGAGGTAATAAATCAAATAACCATTATACCAGTTTAGCTCAGATCGATACTAATAATGTAGGCAGCTTAAAAAAAGCTTGGGAATACCATACAGGGGATGCTGATGAGAAAACACAAATTCAAGTGAACCCCTTAATTATTGACGGTATTTTGTATGGGGTTTCTCCTAAACTAAAACTATTTGCTTTAGATGCTGAATCAGGAAAAGAACGGTGGGTATTCAATCCTGCAGAACCCAATTCAATTTCTGCAAAGGGAGGAGGTTATTTTTCAATGAATGTATGCAGGGGACTTGCATTTTATAAAAATGGACAAAATGATCAGCGAATATTCTATTCAGCAAGCGGTTCTTTATATTGTATCGATGCATTAACTGGTAAACCAATAATTTCATTCGGAAGCAATGGCAAGATTGATTTGCACCAAGATCTAGGAGTTGATGCTAGTAATCTTTATGTAGCATCAACTACTCCAGGTATTATTTATAAAGACTTAATCATAGTTGGTACAAGGGTTGCGGAGGAAGCAGCTGCAGCACCTGGGCATATTCGTGCTTATGATGTTCATACCGGAAAGATGCGTTGGATTTTTCATACAATCCCTTATCCAGGAGAAGCAGGTTTTGAGAGTTGGGATAATAAAGAAGCCTATCAACATATTGGTGGCGCCAATGCATGGTCTGGTTTTAGTATGGATGAAGAAAGAGGTATTGTTTTTGCTCCTATTGGTTCTGCCTCCTACGATTTTTATGGAGGTAAAAGAACAGGCGATAATTTATTTGCAAATTCTGTATTGGCATTAGATGCGTCAACAGGTAAACGTATCTGGCATTTTCAAACGGTGCATCATGATATCTGGGATAGAGATTTACCTACTGCTCCAGTATTGGTAAATATCACAAAAGATGGAAAAAAAATTGATGCTTTAGTAAGTGTTAGTAAGAGCGGATATATTTTTCTTTTCGATCGCGTTACCGGCAAATCAATTTATCCTATCAAAGAAACCAGCGTACCAAGTGTTAGTGAACTAGCTGGCGAAAAACCTTCACCCACACAACCAATCCCGTCTTTCTTTAAACCTTTTGCCCGTCAATCTTTAATGGAAAAAGATTTAAATAATCTTGTGCCTGATTCATCTTATCAGGATATTAAAAAAAGGTTGTCGACTTACAAAACTGGCAATATGTTTAATCCCCCCTCCAAAGAAGGAACAATTATTTTACCTGGCTTTGATGGAGGTGCAGAATGGGGTGGTCCTGCTTTCGATCCAACATCAGGCATATTATACGTTAATGCCAGTGAAATGCCTTGGGTATTAACGATGGTTGACTTAAAAGACAAGCCAATATTGGCTGAAACCAACCTGCAAGCAGGAGAAAGATTATATAAAACAACCTGCATGGCTTGTCATGGTCCAGAACAAAAAGGCGCTGGAAATTATCCGCCATTAGTTGATATCAATAAAAAATACAATGAAGAACAATTCACTACCCTATTAAGTAGTGGAAGAAGAATGATGCCTGCTTTACCGCAATTAACAATTACTGAGAAAAAAGCAATTGCAAGTATTATTTTAAAAAATGAGACTTTGCAAAAAGAAAAATTTGTGGCCCCTGTTCGACCTACAGATGATTGGTATAAAATGCCTTATTTAGCAACTGGCTATAATAAATTTTTGACTAAAGAAGGGTACCCTGCAGTGGCCCCACCATGGGGCACTTTGAATGCTATTGATTTATATACTGGTGAAGTGATTTGGATAGACACACTGGGAGACTATCCTGAGTTTAAAGCAAAAGGAATTCATACTGGTACAGAAAATTATGGCGGCCCAGTTGTTACCGGAGGAGGATTAATTTTTATTGCTGCAACAAAAGATGCTAAGTTTCGAGCTTTTAATAAAAGAACTGGGAAACTATTACTGGAACTCGATTTGCCAGCAGCTGGTTTTGCTACTCCATCAGTTTATGAAAAGAATGGGAAAGAGTATGTAGTGATAGCTTGCGGCGGCGGAAAACTAAAAGCTAAGACTGGAGATTCTTATGTGGCTTTTGCGTTAGAAAAATAAAGGACATTAATTTTCTAAGACTTCATTTTCCAATGCGATAAATAAGGTATCTCCCTTTTTAGGATGTTTTTGCATAGTTCTAATAGTTAATGTTGTATTAGCAATTACAATTTCTAATTCGTAGAACCCAGCCATAAAAAATTTGTCTTTTACATAAGCTTCTATTCCATCTGTTTCAGAAACTATTTTAAAATATTCAGGTCTAACAAATAGACCGTTTCCAGTTTCATTAAAACCAGCCTTCTTTCTAAATACATCTGAAAGTTGAGGGTTCAAAGTATAATAATTACCTAATAATCCTGCTGCATAGGAGTTTGCTGGGTATCGATATACTTCTTCAGGGTTGCCCATTTGAATAATCTTACCTGATTTCATCAGTATAATTTGATCTGCCCAAGATAAAATATCGGAAGGATCGTGCGATACCATTAAACAAGTTATTTGTAAACTTCCACCTATCTCCCGAATGATATTCTTTAAAATATTTTTGTGAATCAAATCAAGATTAGAATATGGCTCATCGAGTATTAATAATTTTGGCGAGCCAATTAACAATCTTGCTATAGCAATTCTTTGTCTCTCACCCCCAGATAACTGATCAGTTCTTCTTTTTACTAAATGACTAATCATACAAACTTCAAAAATTGCATTTGCCATTTCATCGGTAAGCTTATTGGCATAAGTTAAAAGCTCTTCAACACGGTAAGAATTTCTTAATTCAAAATGTTGGGATAAATAAGCAATATCGGGGTGCCCAGGAATCAATTTAAAATCCGGCCCAAGTACATGTTTATCATTAAAATAAATCATCCCTTGGTCTGGTTGTACTAAACCAGCAATCATTTTAAGTAAAGTAGATTTTCCTGAACCCGTTTCTCCCGCAATAGCTATTTTTTGATTGGTAGATTGTGAAAAACTTACTTCATCTACCACAGATTTTCCATCAGTGAGCTTACTAATATTTGAAATTTCTAAAAACCCCATTGTTCAAAGATAAGCAAGCTCACTTATGTTTATTTACTGATTACAATACTGTGAAGAGATGGTAATATAATTCAAGTTTTGTTTTACCTTGTCATGTGCTTCAAAATACTCCATACCAGATATATGCAATAGGTGATCAGGGTATTACCCTAGATTATGGAGGCGAAATGAATGAATTGTTGAACAAAAAAATCTTTCAACTATATACTTTGCTGAAAAAATGGCAACCTGAAGCTATCTTAGATATTATTCCTGCCTATCATTCCATTAGTTTAATTTATGATCTTATAAAAGTGAAAAAATTAGCTGGAACAATTACAGCTTATCAATTTTTAGAAATGAAGTTGCGCGAAATAGAGGCGCAATTAATAGGAGATATTACAGTATTAGTGAATCGTACAAAAGAGATACCCGTATGTTATGATGTAAGCCTTGCTCCTGATCTGGATGAATTGGCTAAAATGCATCAGTTATCTCATGAAGAAATAATTGAAATTCATATTCAACAAACATATCGGGTTTATATGATTGGTTTTATGCCTGGATTTGCATACATGGGTACTGTAGATGATCGAATAGCAAGTCCAAGAAAATCCAACCCCCGTTTGCAGGTGCCTGCTGGAAGTGTGGGAATTGCAGGAACTCAAACAGGAATCTATCCATTTATTTCCCCAGGTGGCTGGCAAATTATTGGCCAGACTCCGCTCGTACTTTTTGATGCTAATAAAGAAAACCCTACATTATTAGAACCTGGAGATCAAGTTAGGTTTCATAAGATAAGTCTTGAAGAATTCCATCACTTGAAAAACAAAATGGACTAATGGGATTGCGTATCATCAAAGCAGGAATAGCAGATAGCATTCAAGATATGGGTCGCTATGGATACCAGCAATTGGGAATTCCACCTGGTGGGGTAATGGATCGAATTGCTGCAACAATTGCAAATACATTAGTTGGGAATCATTTGAAAGAACCTGTATTAGAAATGCATTTTCCTTCTGCAACTATTTTATTTGAGACTTCCATGATGATTGCTTTAACCGGTGCAGATTTTGGAGCAGAAATTAATGGGAAAGAAGTATTAATAAATCAACCCATCCTAGTTCCTGCTCTATCAGAATTAAGATTTACCAAAAAAAAAATGGGATCGAAAGTATACTTATCTGTTGAGGATGGTTTTGAAACTGATAAGTGGTTGGGTAGTAACAGTACTTCTTTTCAAATACATAAAGGAGGAATAGAAGGAAGATATTTAGTAAAGAATGACGTACTGTATTTTAAAAATAAAGAAGATCTAGAAATTGATCTACTAACACATTTGCCTTGGCGCGCAAGCATGTCAGAATTTTATGATAATAACAGAATTAATTTTATGCCGGGAGTTGAATATCCATTATTGGAAAAAATTTCCCAAAACAGTATGGTTACAAATGATTTTAAAGTAAGCAACCAAAGTAACCGTATGGGGTATCGATTAGAGGGTCAGGCTTTATTATTAAGTATAAAAAAAGAATGTCTTTCAACTGCAGTAAGCTTTGGTACTATTCAATTATTGCCAAATGCACAAATGATTGTTTTGATGGCCGATCATCAAACTACTGGAGGGTATCCTCGTATTGGTCAGGTAGCAACCAGTTCACTTCCTAAGCTGGCTCAAGTATCTGCAGGCGAAACTATTAGGTTTGAGTTAATTACTCATGAAGAAGCTGAAACTTTATTTATTCAACAGCAACAGAATTTGCAACAACTACAAAATGCCTGTAACTTTCGATTACAGGAGTATTTTAAAAATGAATAAAATTATCGACCTCAACTGCGATATGGGGGAAGGTCTTGACAATGATGCATTGTTGATGCCGTTCATAAGTAGCGCTAACATTTCGTGTGGGTATCATGCAGGTGATTCAGAAACTATGAAAAGAACCATTGAATTGGCTTTACAAAATAATGTGTCAATCGGAGCTCATCCTGGTTTTAATGATAAAACTAATTTCGGAAGATTAGAAATTCCTATTACACTTCCACATCTTTTCGATTTAATCACTGCACAGCTTTATCAATTTAAAAAAATAACAGAATCATTTGGAATACAGATGCATCATATAAAACCTCATGGAGCTTTATACAATATGGCAGCACGCGATATTAGTATGGCAAGAACTATTGTTGCTGCTATAAAATCAGTGGATTCAAATATTATTCTTTATGGATTATCGGGAAGCCATTTAATCACTGAAGCAGCAGCATTGAATTTAAAGAATGCTTCTGAAGTTTTTGCAGATCGAAGCTATCAATCTGATGGAAGCCTAACTCCAAGATCAATGCAAGGGGCTTTAATTGAAAACACGGATGATTGTTTATCTCAAGTATTACAAATGATTTTAAAGAAAACAGTTTCTACTATTCATGGTGATACCATCGCGATAAAAGCCGAGACAATCTGTTTACATGGAGATGGGGAAAAAGCTGTTTTATTTGCAGAGCAAATCAAGAAAACATTAATCGAAAATCAGATCACTATTCAAACTATCTAGCGTGAAAAAAATTATAAATAACTCAGCTATCATGGGTGCTGCATTTTTGATGGCAACCTCTGCTATTGGTCCAGGTTTTTTAACACAGACTACAGTATTTACAGAAAATCTATTATCGAGTTTCGGTTTTGTAATTATTATTTCAATATTACTGGATATCGGAGCACAAATGAATATTTGGAGAGTATTGGCTGTTACCGAAAAACGTGCTCAGGATCTAGCCAATGAATTATTGCCTGGGATAGGATATTTTTTGTCGGCATTAATTGTATTAGGTGGTCTTGCATTTAATATTGGAAATATTGGTGGCTGTGGTCTTGGGTTAAATGTACTTGCTGGAGTGGACACAGCTTATGGTGCCATCATCAGTTGCATAATTGCTCTATTTATTTTCTGGATGAAAGAAGCCGGAAAAATGATGGATCAATTCACAAAAATTTTGGGTGTGTTAATGATCATGCTAACTATCTATGTAGCGTTCAGTTCGCATCCTCCACTGGTAGATGCTATTCAACATAGTTTTTTTCCTACAACTATTAATACAACTGCAATTGTAACATTAGTTGGTGGAACAGTTGGTGGTTATATATGTTTCGCGGGAGGACATCGGTTATTAGATGCTGGAATTAAAGGAGAAGCGGCATTACCACAAGTAAATAGAAGTGCAGTAACTGGAATTTTAATAACTGCGTTAATGCGCTTTGTTTTATTCTTGGCTGCTTTAGGTGTAATTGTACATGGAGGAATTTTAGATAAAGCAAACCCCCCTGCTTCAGTTTTTAAATTAGCT
>CAIJZG010000294.1 GCA_903825065.1 uncultured Bacteroidota bacterium | reverse complement strand
CCATTTGGCTTTGGCCACTGTCCAGGTCCTTGTCCTGGTGGTGGAGGTGGTGGTGCTGGTAAGGGTTTTGCAAAAGGTTTAGGTGCTCCACGATGGCAGGTATTACAAGTAACTAGCTGCAATTTAGAAGTATCAGATTCTGTATGTTTTATAGTAGCGATGTACTTTTTATTCATTTCTTCGGTCATACGTATCATATCACGTGCAATATCTTTATTCGGATTTGCATCACTGGCCATATCCATTTTTCTTGGATTATCTTTCTCTGGAGCATGGCAATAATTACATTTTACACCTAAATCAACCTTGAATTGATCCATCGCATGATCTACTTCATCGAAAGTAGCTGTAGATGGGAAGACTTTGATATTCATTAATTTTTTAGGCTTCGGTTGTTGGATGTTGAATGATTGACTGATCAATGCTCCCGCAACAGTTAAGGTAAGTAGGAGGTTAATTTTTTTTCGGTGCGATGATATCATATGGATTTATTTTTGCTCAATATAATTAAACTATATTATATGAAAGTATTCGGAGATTTACTTTCGGTAAAATAGCCTTTTTTATAGCTGAAAAGTTATTAAAATATGGATTTGCTTTTAAAAGAGGTATCTCAAATCGATACATGGATAAAGCAATAATTAACAATAATAAAGTTGTTTGTCCATTAAAAATTCCAACTTTGAGGCTATAGAATATGAATTTAAATGTTTAATTACTAAAATATTATTCATGAAAAAGAGTTGGCCAATACTATTAAGTTGTTTTAGTGTTGGCATTCTTTTGTCATTTACCTATTCATTTGCTCAAAAAAAAGAACGACCTAAAATTGGTTTAACCTTAAGTGGCGGAGGTGCAAAAGGTTTGGCTCATATCGGAATTTTAAAAGCTATTGATTCTGCTGGATTGAAAATTGATTATGTTACTGGCACCAGTATGGGAAGTATCATTGGATCTTTATATGCTATTGGAAATAGTGGAAATGAGATCGAGCAAATTGCCCGTAAAACGGATTGGAGTCTGATCTTTTCTAATCAAGTACCTCTTCGGTCATTTTCATTAGAAGAAAAAGATGAATATGGTAAATATGCACTTGAACTCCCATTTTCACAAGGTAAATTTTCTTTACCCTCTGGTGCAATAGAATCGGAAGAGTTATGGATAAAACTATCTGAACTATATTTTAATGTAAGTGATGTTAAAAAGTTCAATCAATTTAAAATACCATTTGCCTGTATAGCCACAGATATTACAAATGCAGAAGCAGTGGTGGAGGATAGTGGCGAAATAGTGACAGCTGTTAGAGCAAGTATGGCAATCCCTGGGGTATTTACAACAGTAGAAGACAGGGGTATTAGATTAGTGGATGGTGGTGTAATCAGAAATTTTCCAGTTTCTGACGCCATAGCAATGGGAGCAACTTATACTATTGGAAGTAATGTAACGCAGGGGTTATTGCCAAAAGAAAGATTGAATAATCCCATACAGATCTTATTGCAAATTGCTTTTTTGAAAGAAGATCAGGATAATAGGAAAGAAATAGGAATGACTGATTTTTATATACATCATAATCTAACAAAGTTTAGTATTGCAGGTTTTGACAAGGCAAATGAAATCATTGATTCTGGGATTAGTAAAGGAAATCTTCTTTTCCCAAAGTTTAAAAAATTAGCCGATTCTTTGAATCTTTTATACGGTGCTACAAATGATCAACCTAAGAATAGTACATATATAGATTCAGTTTTTATAAAAGGTCATGTTGTAAGGGGGCTCTCCACAATTTCAGAAGCGTCTTTTTTAAATAGTGCTAATTTCAAAGAAAATACAAAATATTCGAAAAGAGATCTATCCGAAATGGTAGGGCGTGCCTATGCAACCAGAGAATATCAGTTTATACATTATTCCCTGGAACCATTACCAGACGGAGGTTTCGGGATTATTTTTGATGTAGATGAAACCGAAGCTACTACTGCTAAAATGGGAATTCATTATAATACTTTTACTGGTATTAGCCTTGTTGCCAACCTTACATCACGTAATTTGTTATCTCCTACCTCTAAATCACTCATCACATTGAATCTTGGTGATAATATCAGAATCAAAGGAGAACATTATCAATTTTTTGGTGGAGAAAAAAGCCTTGTTGTTATTCCTTCATTTCAATATGAATCTTTTAAAGTAAATACTTATTCTAATTTCAAAAAGGATGGCTTAAATCGAATAAACTACTTTGTTAGCGATATAAAATTTCAATTAGCCAATCAACGAGTAATCAATACTGGATTAGGATTTAAATTCGAGTCTGAAGGATATGATCCCGAATTACAATCTGCCCTGGAATTAAAAGGCACTGACAATTATTCAACCCCATATGTTTATGTAAATATAAATACCCTTGATAGACCTGTATATCCCAAGAAGGGTTTTCGTTTGTATGGTGAATTTGGATATGTATTTGGTCAGGATCCACATCTTACTTATTCATCTTATGGTAGACCAATTACTAATCCAGATACTATTAATTTAAATGCCTCAAATTATAGCAGAGTAACATTTAATATGGAATATTATCATTCCATAAATGATCGATTTACTTTTTTATCACAATTGCAAGCTGGGATTAATTTTAGTACTGGTGAAAATGAATTCAATAGTTTTTATATTGGGGGGCTAAATAAAATGTATCGAAACCAAATTGTGTTTGCTGGTTTGCAAGATGCCACTTTGCATGCTCAGAATGTGGCAACAGGAATGATTGGTTTAAGATCAAAAATCTGGAATGGAGTTTACTTAATTGCTAAGAGCAACGTTTTAGTAAATGATTTTATGATGAACCGAAGCATATCGTCAAACCCAAAGTGGGTTACAGGATCAGCACTAACATTGGCATATAACTCTATCATTGGTCCTATTGAATTTAGTGCCATGTATAGTACTCAGACAAAGAGTTTGCAGACTTATGTGAATATTGGAATTTCGTTTTAAAATGTCTTTATGATTTCTCTAATCAATTACTTCATAGATGCTGATTGGATGTTGTTTGTTTTTTAAACTAACTTCTCCTACACTGATACAATTAAATGATTCTTTTACTTTTTGATAAGCTGATTCTGAAATGATAATCTGTCCTGCTTTCGCAATAGATTGAAGACGGGAAGCAGTATTCACCACATCACCTACCACTGTATAATCAAGTCTACGAAGTGTTCCTGAACCTATATTGCCAGAGATCAATTCACCGCTATTAATACCGATAGAAACTTTTGGTAAGAAATTAAGACCATTATCTAATTGCGGAAGTTTATCCAATAAATTTCGAATGGCCAGGCAAGCATCAATGGCTCTGTCTAATTGATGTTTACCTCTAAAGACAGCCATGATGGCATCTCCGATAAATTTATCAATATGTCCGTCTTGTGCAATAATTTCTTTCACCATCACATCAAAATAAGTATTTAGCATTTTTACAACGGTGTTCGCAGGAGCATTTTCGGTGATGGCAGTAAAGCCACAAATATCAATAAAAACTACAGTGGCTTCAATTGTTTCATTGACTAATAAAGAGTCTTCAAATTGTTGACTTGCCATAAAATTGAGCACGTTTTCGTCAACATACATGCGCAGGATATTATTTTCCTTGATGGCTTTGAGTGTTTCATTCACTTGAGCCACGTGCTTGATTGTCTTTTCTATGGTAAGTTCTAAATCCTCAAAATTCACGGGTTTACAAACAAAATCAAAGGCACCTTTATTCATAGCACTGCGAATATTTTCCATATCACCATAAGCAGAGACCATCACAGTTTTCATCAATGGATTAGAATCGTTGATCTTGGTTAATAAAGTAAGTCCATCCATCTCGGGCATATTAATATCGCTTAACACAATTGAAATATCAGGATGCTCTTCCATTTTCAGGATGGCATCTTTACCGTTGATGGCAAATACAAATTCATATTTCTCCTCACGAATCTGTTTACGGAATTTCTGTTTGATCAGCGTTTCCAAATCAATCTCATCGTCAGCTACAAGTATTTTTGGCATTCGTTAGATTTTGAGTTTTTCTTTTAAGAGAGTAAAGTCAACGGGCTTTGTTAAAAAATCATCTGCACCTAATTTCATTGCTTGGTTATAATTTTCCTG
>CAIJZG010000293.1 GCA_903825065.1 uncultured Bacteroidota bacterium | reverse complement strand
AGACTCTCTACATTTCTAATTACGGGTACCGTTAACCCACGAGGTGTACTTACAGCAATACTAATATCTGCATAGTCATGATACAAAAGTTGATCTCCATCTATATACGCATTTACAGTAGGCCATTCGCTTAAGGCAATTGCACATGCTTTTGCAAAGAAACTCATGAAGCCTAAATTCACACCATGACTTTCTTTGAATTTATCTTTGAACTGCTTTCTTATTTCCATGATGCGGGTCATATCCACTTCATTGAAAGTAGTAAGCATTGCTGTGGTATTCTTTGATTCAACTAACCTCCTGCTGATTGTCTTACGCAGGTTGCTCATTTTTTCCTGACGAACATTTCTGTTAAATATTTCATTACCTGCAAATGCTTTTTTACCCGGCTGTTTTAAAGCATCTAACACATCATTCTTCATAATCTTTCCGCCAAATCCAGAAGCAGTTATACTGGAAGGATTTACTTTTTTATCAGCAATGATGGCCGACGCAACAGGTGTAGCTTTAACCTCATTTGGCACTGAAGTAACAGCAGCTTGATTTGTTAGAACAGGAGCAATTTTCTCTTCTTTCTTTTCACTTACCAGTACAGCTTTTGCAGCTGGTTTTACCGCATTCTCATCAATCCTAGCCAATACATCCCCAATCAAGATGGTATCTCCTTCATTGGCTAATCTAAACAATGTTCCAGCTTTTTCTGCATTGACTTCGAATGTTGCCTTTTCACTTTCCAGTTCAGCAATCACTTCATCTCTTTCTACAAATTCACCTTCTAGTTTAGTCCACTTTAATAAAGTGACTTCACTGATAGATTCACCAACTGTGGGAACTTTAATTTCAATCATAAAGCGTTGATATTTCTAATAATTTAATAATAATGTTAAATACTAAAAGCTCTTTCAATAATCTGTGCCTGTTCTTTTGCATGCACTTTTGCATACCCAGTAGCAGTCGAAGCACTTGCAGTTCTGCTAATTATTTTAAAATCTACTGTTGTCAAATTCATTTTTAAAAATGAAGCCGCTCCCATATTCAAAGGCTCTTCCTGAACCCAATACCAATTTCCATTATTGTATTTATCTCGAAGCGATTCTAATTGTTTAAGTGGCAAAGGATAAATTTGTTCTAATCGAACAATCGCCATATCAGTTCTTGATTCTTTCAATTGTTTTTCCGCAAGCTCGAAATATATTTTCCCTGTACAAAACAAAACCTTTTTTACTTCAGATGCTTTTTGTACAAAAGAGTCATCAATCAATTCATTAAAACCACCTTTCGTAAATTCTTCTACTTTACTATAGCTTCCAGCATAACGAAGATTCGCTTTAGGAGAAAAATTAATTAATGGCTTTCGAAATGGCCAGGTTAATTGCCTTCTTAAAGCATGAAATAAATTAGCCGAAGTTGTAATGTTTGTGATAACTAAATTTAACTCTGCACACATTTGCAGAAAGCGTTCCATTCTTGCACTACTATGTTCCGGCCCCTGCCCTTCATACCCATGAGGGAGAAGCATAACTAGTCCGTTCATCCGTTGCCATTTTTGTTCACCAGCTGCAATAAACTGATCTATCATTGTTTGAGCCCCATTGGAGAAATCGCCAAACTGTGCTTCCCAAATCACAAGTGCAGCAGGATTTGCCATAGCATACCCATATTCAAATCCTAATACACCATACTCACTCAACAATGAATTATATATTCGAAATTTCTCTTGGATTTCTTGAAAATGGTTTAATCGATTATACCCTTTATTTGTCTGCTCATCGCGTAATACAGCATGGCGATGCGAAAAAGTACCACGTTGAACATCTTGTCCGCTCATCCTCACAGGATTGTGTTGAATCAGTAATGAGGAATAGGCAAGTAATTCACCTGTTGCCCAATCAATTTTATTTTCTGACTCTAATAATTTAATTTTTTCTTGTAAGAGTTTCTCAACTTTTTTCAGCGGCTTAAAAGTATCAGGCCATTGCATTAAAGCGTGAAATAATCTAAATAACTCTTCTTTTTTTATAGCTGTTTCAGGAGAATGATCAAAATCTTTTTCTGTTGCTTTTCTTAAACTTTTCCAAACTAATTCTGGTGCCTGGTATTTATAGGGTAATGGGTTTTGCTTAATCTCATCTAATCTTTCCTGAAGGTCTGCCCAAAACTTCTTTTCCATTTCCTTTGCTAATTCTATCGCATCACTCTCTCCGTTATCTAATAAATGCTGGGTATAGATTTCTCTGGGATTCTGGTGCTTATCAATTAGCGCATATAATTGTGGTTGTGTATATTTTGGATCGTCTCCTTCGTTATGGCCATGTTTTCTATAACATACCATATCAATAAAGATATCACTATTAAATTCCTGACGATACCTGGTAGCTATCTCGGCGCATTTCACCACAGCTTCAGCATCATCTCCATTAACATGCAATACAGGAGCTTGAATCATAGCGGCTACAGAAGTACTATAATCGGCACTCCTTGCATCATCAAAGTCGGTGGTAAAACCAATCTGATTATTAATTACAAAATGTATGGTACCTCCAGTATAATAACCTCGAAGATTACTCATCTGCAATACTTCATAAACGATACCCTGTCCGGCTACCGATGCATCTCCATGTATAAGTATAGGTAAAATCTTATCAAAATCGCTTGAGTAAAGTACATCGGCTTTTGCTCTTGCAAAACCAATTACTACGGGATCAACTGCTTCCAAGTGTGAAGGGTTGGGCATCAATTTTAAATGCACTTGCTGACCATCAATCGTCTGCACATCACTACCGTAGCCCATATGATATTTAACGTCTCCGCTACCCATTGTTTGATCAATAGTAGCCGTTCCTTCAAACTCACTAAAGATCTGCTCATAAGTTTTACCCATGATATTAGCCAATATGTTAAGGCGACCTCTATGGGCCATCCCTATAACTACTTCCTGAACCTGAAGATTCCCTGCTGTGTTAATGATTGCATCTAATGCAGCAATAGTAGTTTCCCCTCCTTCCAAAGAAAAACGCTTCTGCCCAATATATTTGGTATGCAAGAATTTTTCAAACATCACCCCCTGGTTTAGTTTTTCCAGGATCCTTTTTTTCTTTTGTAGGGAGACAGGATTAGAAAATTTTTGTTCAATTTCAGCAGTAAGCCAGTCTATTTTTTTCTGATCACTGATATATTTAAATTCGATACCAACATGAGTTGCATAGCATTTTTCTAAGTGACCAAGTATTTCTTTGAGGGAAGTAGCTCCTAGTCCGATCAAATTACCGGCATGATAAACCGTATTCAAATCAGCTTCAGACAATCCGAAAAAATTTAAGTCGAGATTAGCTCCTCGATCTTTTCTGGTTCGTATTGGGTTGGTTTTAGCCAAAAGATGGCCTTTATTACGATAACCCAAGATGAGGCGATATACTTTTATTTCTTTCATCCAATCTATTGTAACAGATTGGCTTACATTGCTTTGTGAAGTACCTGTAGTTATCGCAAAATCAAATCCTTCAAAAAATTTTTGAATATCTGGATCAATGGATAAGGGGTTTTTTAAGAAATCGTTGTATAAGCTTTCGATATACGCCGGGTGGGAGTTGGTGATGAACGAAAAGTCTTTCATGTGAGTCTAAAACAGCTTTTTTATAGAATAGTTGGCAAATATCGGTGTTTGGACACAGAAAAAAGCGAAACTTTACTTGATTCATGGGTCAGTTTTCCGACTATTTTCAAGAAATATGAGACTAAACTTGATTTTTTCTCTTTTTAATTTCAGATTTACAATTGAAGCCCTTACCTTTGCCGTCCTGAAAAAATTAGAATATGGCAAACCATTCAGCTACAAAGAAAGACGTTAGACAAGCTGCAAAGCGTCGCGATACCAACCGTTATTATGGTAAAACTACCCGTAACGCTATCCGCGATTTAAAAGCAAATACCGATACTAAAGTATATGGTGAGCAGCTTCCTGAAGTGATTTCTCAAATCGACAAGTTAGCAAAACGTGGCATTATCCACAAAAACAAAGCAGCTAACTTAAAGAGCAAACTAGCTAAAAAAGCAAATGTTACTGCTGCTTAATTCATTTTAAGTAGTTTACATAATAACTGATTAAGCAAGCCAACCTGCAAATGGTTGGCTTTTTTGTGCCCATATCCTACTTAATGGCCTGTGGTAAAATAACAGTGAAGCGATTAGTATTAGGAGAGGGTGAATCATATTCAATTAAGCCATGATGTGCAAATAAAATTCTGGTAACAATAGAAAGTCCAAGTCCAAATCCCTTGGTATGAGCATTTAATGCATTCTTGCCTCTATAAAAAGGCTGCATAACTTTAGAAGAATCATCTTCAGAAAGAGTTGGCCCGTTGTTTACCACCTGAACTTTTATCTTACCTTTTGAATTTGCAATTAAAATATCTACTTTTTTATCTGATCCATATAAATAGGCATTTTTACAAAGGTTGATAAAGACAGATTTCAATAAAGATTCCTTTCCAATTACAAAAAAAACCTCATCCGACTCTGGAATCTCTTTGAATCCAATATGTATCATCGCATCAGGATACATTTGCATCACCTGACTTACCGCTTCTACAACAGCTTCATCAACCCTTGTCTTGGGCCAATCTTTTTGATAACCTAATAGTTCATATTGAGACAATAAGAGTAAAGAATTCGTTAGATCAATCATGCCTTGCTGGTCTTCTTTTAAAGAAGCCAATAAGTTTTGCATATCTTTTTCTGTCATTTTTTTATTAATCGCAGATTCTGTTTGCGATAACATAATTGCAAGTGGGGTTCTTAATTCGTGAGAGGCATGCTGTACAAAACTTTTTTGAAACTCAAAGGCCTTGCTTAATCGTTCTAGCATTGCGTTATAACTTATTGCAATTTGATTGATCTCCGGGAAATTATCAACAATTAAGAGTCTATCTTTTATATTTGAAATTGTAGTGCGTTTAATTTGTTTATTCAATGCCAATAAAGGCTTAAAAGCTTGTTGCACAAAAAAGAATGAAAATAAAGCAGTAATCAACATACCAATAACAAATACAATAGCAAGTATAATTTCAAGATTCTGGAGCTTTCTATAACCAGACAAATCGTATCCAGAAGCGATGGTAATGAACTTGGTTCTAGAATTATAAGTACCTACAGTTTGATAATTATCGATTTTAAATTTAATTTCCTTTTTTGTTCTTATTTCATTTAGGAGTTCTTGATTAAAATTTGAAATTAAATCTTCGGGCAACTTATTTAACACTTTTCCAGAAGAATCTAAGACCACCAACTTTTCATCAAAAACAGAATTGGTATAAACACCCGAAAGCATTTTTGCCAAAGCAGCTTGCTTGGGGTCTTTAATTTCGTACACATAATTATGAAAAATACTACCCTCAGATTTTACACGACTATAAAATTCCTCTTCCCTAAAATTGCTGTACAGAATATAAATTGAAAAAGAAGAAACGGTTAGCACAATGGCTACAAATCCACTAAAAATAAAAGCGAACCGCAACTTGATACTCATAAACGCTGGCTTATTTTATATAATAACCAAATCCAGGCTTTGTATGAATAAGTTTGGTTTCAAAAGGCT
Source organism: uncultured Bacteroidota bacterium (assembly GCA_903825065.1). Classification (GTDB taxonomy): domain Bacteria; phylum Bacteroidota; class Bacteroidia; order Chitinophagales; family Chitinophagaceae; genus Sediminibacterium. Next base: position 7,277 of record CAIJZG010000293.1, on the reverse strand, counting down.
TGTCCAACTTATTTCTAAGAAAACTGATATAAACTTCAATGGTATTAGTTCCGGTGTCAAAACTTAAATCCCATACTTTTTCAAGTATTTCCTGTTTTGAAATTACTTTTCCTCTATTCCTAGCAAGAAGAACCAGCAATGTAAATTCCTTTGCAGTTAAGTTAACGGTTACACCTGCACGCACTGCTGTTTTATTTCTAAAATCTATTTCAAGATCATCTACAACAATCTTTACATCTTCATCTTTTAAATCTGCTCTTTTCAAAAATATTTTTAATCGGGCAAAAAGCTCATCGAAATGAAATGGCTTCACCATATAATCATCTGCGCCCAATTTAAATGCTTCCATTTTATCATTAATCTCACCCATTGCAGAAAGCATAATTATGGGAATACTTTTTTTGATAGCACGAAATTCTTTACACAATTCAAATCCAGACTTGTGTGGGATATTAATATCCATCAAGACCAACGCGTAATTATTTTGTTTAAAAAAAGATTCAGCCATTAATCCGTCAAACGCCAGATCTACTTGGTATCCTTGGCCTCTCAATTCCTCAAGTATCACTTTCCCTAGCTTCGGTTCATCCTCTATTAATAAGATTCTATGACTGATTTCCATTACTTTGAATAAAATTTCAGCATAAAGTAATGAAAAAAATACTGCTTTTCACTTAACTATTCTTATCAAATTTTGCAATCGGGCAAATTCTCATAACCATTTTTGAACAATCCAAGGGAAAAGAAAGCTGTATCTATACTCAGTTAGATTTTATTTTTAAGAACTCGGTCTTTATAAGTCTATATATTTGAGGTATCCAGATTATCGATTGAACCGGATTTGAAGGGTATAACCTATAAAATAAAAAGTCTAAATTCAAAAATTAAAACTTAATACATTAAAAAGAATGAAAACAAATGCTTTTTTTAAATTTTGATTTTTTATTCTACTTTCTTCACCTCACCAGAACCCGCTACTTTTTGTTTCACATTCGGGCTTCCCTTATAATATACCGAACCTGATCCCGCTATATTTACATCTAATTGCAAGGCGGCAAATACTTTCACATCGCCACTTCCAGCGATATGTACTTTGGCATTTTCGGCTTTTAAATCAGCAGCTCGATACTCTCCAACACCTGCAATTTTTATGGTCTCGTCTTTCGTTTCTCCGCTAAGGGTAATTGAACCAGTACCTGCAATTTCAGAAATCACATCCGGCGTATTTACATCCATTTTAATATCACCAGAACCTGCAATTTTAAGTACTAATTTATCGGAACCCGTGAATTTAGATTTGCCGGTTATATTACCACTTCCCGCTAAAATCACTTCTTCCAAATTGGGAGTAGTGATAAACACTTTAATGCCTTCGGTAGAAGAATAGCTAAAATAATCTTTAGATTTTATCACTAAATACCCCCCCTATTCTCCACAATAAAATAAGGCAATAGGTTCTCATCACCCTCAATTTTTACGCTAATTGTAGGACCTTGGGTTATTTCTACATCAAAATTTCCTGCCATTTTAATACGATTCGCATTACTTGCTGATCTTGTTTCAGTACTTATTACCCCGTTTCCTTGTACATGCCTAAATCTGCAGGAAGAAAATATTACGAGGGCCAATAGGATTGAGATAAGCTGTTTCATGGTTTTGTTTTGTAAAAGCAAGTTAAACAAATCCCCCCAAGGGAGCTATCCACATTTAAAATAATCGAACCACTTATCCTGTTACATCACCATAGAAATTTCAATTACCTTCGCAGCATGACAGAAAAGATACTTATCCTCGATTTTGGCAGTCAGTATACCCAACTAATTGCCCGTGCTGTAAGAGAAGCCAATGTGTATTGTGAAATTATCCCCTTTCATAAATCATTTGAATTCGAGCCTGGTTTAAAAGGAATCATCTTAAGCGGATCACCTTTTAGCGTTAACGAAGAAAACGCACCTACGGTAGACATCCCTGAATTTGTAAAGCATTTACCAGTACTAGGAGTTTGTTATGGGGCTCAGTTAACAGCTAAAGAATATGGTGGAAGAGTTGATAAATCAAACAAGCGAGAATACGGTCGTGCCAAAATGCAAATTGGCAATGCAGATATCCTTATGAATGGCATTTCAGATAATTCTCAAGTATGGATGAGCCATAGTGATTCCATCGTTTCATTACCAGAAGGATTTGAAGTTTTGGCAACAACAGACAGCATTCCTATCGCTGCCTTTAAAAAAAACACCACTGATTCAAAACCACTTTACGGATTACAATTTCATCCGGAAGTGTATCATTCAACAGAAGGAAAGAAAATTATTAAAAATTTCTTGGTCAGTATCTGTGGATGTGATGCACAGTGGACTGCCGCCCATTTTATTAGTGAAACAGTTGCAGCGCTGAAAGAAAAAATTGGCAATCGTAAGGTAATTATGGCATTGAGTGGTGGAGTAGACAGTACCGTTGCTGCAACACTTATTACAAAAGCAATTGGATCAAACCTTTTTGGCATATTCGTAGATAATGGTGTTTTACGCAAAGGTGAATTTGAGCAGGTATTAGAGATGTATAAAGCTCTTGGACTAAATGTAAAAGGGGTTGATGCTAAAAATCATTTTTACACTGCCCTTGCAGGAAAATCTGATCCAGAGGAAAAAAGAAAAATAATCGGCAAAGGCTTTATTGACATTTTTGATCAGGAAGCCAAAACGCTAACTGGCATTGAAATGCTCGGACAAGGAACCATTTATCCAGATGTTATTGAAAGTGTTAGTGTGCACGGCCCTTCTCAAACCATAAAATCACATCACAATGTTGGCGGTTTACCGGATAGCATGAAATTGGAATTAGTGGAACCACTAAGATCTTTATTTAAGGATGAAGTGAGAAGAGTTGGATTAGAATTAGGTATACCTGGCGAAATGATAAACCGTCATCCTTTTCCAGGACCTGGATTAGCGATACGCATACTTGGAGATATTACCGAAGAAAAAGTAGCATTGTTACAAGCTGCTGATGATATTTATATTCAGGGTTTGAAAAATGCAAATTTATATAATGTTGTTTGGCAGGCTGGCACAATTTTGTTACCTGTAAAAAGCGTCGGTGTCATGGGCGACGAAAGAACTTATGAATTTACAGTAGCATTAAGGGCAGTTACTTCTGTGGATGGAATGACCGCTGATTGGGCTCACTTACCATATGAATTCTTAGCAGATATTTCTAACGAGATTATCAATAACGTGAGAGGAATTAACAGAGTAGTTTACGATATTAGCAGTAAGCCACCAGCAACTATTGAATGGGAATAATTTTATAAAATAGCAATCATGCGTCAACATTTTATTTTACTGTTGCTCTTTGGCAGTTGCCTGTCAACGCATGTGCAAGCACAAACTCATCCCATTGTAAAAGTTGGCGTTTTTGCTCCCTTTTATATGGATTCTGCTTTTGCAGAAAATACTTACAAGCTTGGCAATTCTATATCTAAAAGTAATATGCCAGGTCTTGAATTTTACAATGGAGTTATGATGGCAATTGATTCACTAAATGCAGAAGGAGTGAATGCTGAAGTGTTTTTTTACGACACAAAAAGTGCTTCAGAGCCCTTAAACGTAATTTTAGAAAAGCCTGTTTTAAAATCTTTTTCATTAATTATTGCCTCATTCAATAACAGAGCAGAAATAAAAACACTTGCCGACTTTGCGCTGGCAAATAGAATTCCATTGATATCAGAAACGTTTCCCAATGATGGAGGAATTATTGAAAACCCCTATTTTGTCTTGATAAATTCTACATTAAAAACACATACCAATGCATTGTATAAGTATTTACAAAAAACATATGCTACCAGTAATATTGTTTGGGTAAAAAAACAAGGACAAATGGAAGATTTGATTCAATCTTATTTTACAGAAAATAATAAGAAAACACCATCAGTTCCATTAAAAATAAAAACAGTTGATTTAATCGACAGCTTTAATACAGCTGATTTGCTTATTAAACTAGACAGTAACCGTCAAAACATTGTAGTATGTGGTACACTAAATGAAGGGTTTGCCATATCTGTGATGAAAACATTAAGTGCGAACCTCAATTACTCAACTCAAGTGATTGGTATGCCAAATTGGGATGGATTTAGAGATATAGTAAAACCCGAATTTAAAGCTGTTGATGTTCTTTATACCAGCCCTTACAATTATCCCAGAACTGATAAACTTGGATTGTATTTAAGTAACAAATACCGGATTAAATTTTTATCAAGACCAAGTGACTTAGTATTCAAGGGCTATGAATCATTCTATCACTTTACAAAGCTTTGGATAAAACATAGAGATAATTTAATTCATAATTTATCTGATAAATCATTCAAACTATTCAACGATTACGACATTCAACCAGTTAAATTCAAAAAAGAAAGTAAGGAGCCCGACTATTGGGAAAATAGGAAACTTTATTTCATCAAAAAAGTAGACGGACAGTTAAAGCTGGTCAACTAATGTTAAAAGCACCTAATTAATAGGCTTTCCATGCTGATTGTTGTAACTTCATGCTATAAGCAGCGTTTATGGAAAACACACCTGACATTTGGCAATTTCTAGAAGAAAACAAAAAGACCCTGCAAGAATATGTTGAATTGAAGATTGAATTATTTAATTTAAAATTCATTCGAAAAAGTTCAAGTATCGGCGGTATTATTATCTGGTTAGTAATACTTGCATTTTTAACCTTATTAATTTTATTCTTTTCAGGCATAACTTTAGGATTATGGCTTTCCAGTATTTTTAATAACTATGTACTGGGTTTTGCTGCAACAACAGGAATACTAATTGTAATTACCTTGGTATTAATTCTCGCGAGAAAACAATTATTCATCAATCCCATAATTCGCATCATGGTTAGGGAACAAACAAGGGAACATGAAGAAGCATAAAATTAAAAATATCAAAAGTCTGAATGATTATATTGCAGAATTAGAAAATAAAGAACTGCAATTACAAAATCAGCTACATCACAATTGGCAATACTTCAAATCAGATTTTGGAAGTATTCTTCGCACAAGTATTCTACATAAAGCGAAAGTAGAGGGAAGAGCAAGTTTTTTATTTTGGCTATTCAAAATTCCTGAGTTCAATAATACCATTGGAAAAACTGCAGAACGATTAGCTGTTAAACTAGAAAATTTGGTTGTTAAATTGATCAATAAAATAGCAGAATAGATTTTATCGATGCTGCAAAAAACGAAGGGATATCAAATCATTCATGAATGGATGATAGCTAAAAACTTTCATCCATTCGACTTTCAGGAAGCGTGTTGGGATAAAATATTAAAAAATGAAAGTGGCTTGGTAAATGCGCCAACAGGTTGTGGCAAAACCTTTTCAGTCTTTTTAGGAGTGCTTATTCAATATATTAATGAGAACCCCGACACTTATCAATTATTAAAGAAAAATGGTTTACAACTTATTTGGATTTCACCATTAAGGGCATTGGCTAAAGATATTGGTCGTGCTATGGGAACAGTACTTATTGAATTAGAAATCCCCTGGAAAGTTGCGATTAGAAATGGGGATACCAGTACTGCTGAAAGACAAAAACAAAAAAATAATCTTCCTGAAATACTCATCATCACACCAGAGAGTTTGCAATTAATGCTGGCTCAAAAAAAATATTCTGAAAATCTCAGCAATCTAAAATTTATAGCAGTTGATGAGTGGCATGAATTATTGGGCAGTAAACGGGGCGTGCAGACTGAATTGGCCATAAGTAGACTAATAGGTGCTACGAAAAACAAACTCTCTATATGGGGCATCTCTGCCACAATTGGAAATTTAGAAGAAGCAAAAAATATACTGATGTCTCCCCTACACAAAAAAGGTAGTATCATCCGTGCTAAGATGGATAAACGAATTGAAGTGATGTCTATTATTCCTGAAGAAATAGATAACTACCCATGGGCTGGACATTTAGGTATTAAACTCGTAGATCGAATCATTCCAATAATTGAACAAAATAATACCACACTTATCTTTATTAATACCAGGGGAATGAGTGAGGTCTGGTATCAAAGTATTTTAACTGCAGCTCCACAACTAGCTGGTGCAATTGCATTACATCATGGAAGCATAGAACAAGAACTAAGACTTTGGGTAGAAGATGCATTACATTCCCAAAAACTAAAAGCAGTGGTATGTACCGCTAGTCTCGATTTGGGTGTTGATTTTAGACCTGTAGATACGGTAATACAAGTTGGATCTCCAAAAGGTATTGCAAGATTTTTGCAGAGAGCTGGCAGGAGTGGACATGGGCCGGGTGAAATAAGTAAACTATACTTTCTTCCAACCCATTCTTTAGAATTGATAGAAGCTGCTGCTCTGAAAGAAGCCATTAAAGAGCAAAAGGTAGAATCTAAAACACCCATCTTACTTTGTTTTGATGTGTTGATTCAATATTTATGTACTCTGGCAATTGGCGATGGATTTAAGCCAGAAAAGATTTTAAAAGAAATAAGATCTTGTTATAGTTATGCCGACATCACCCAGGAAGAATGGCAGGAAGTTTTATTAAATATTACTCAGGGAGGTATTGCATTAAATCAATACGATGAATATCATAAAGTAATTATCGAAGAGGGAATATATAAAATCACTGATCGAAAAATTGCCATGCGACATCGTATGCATATTGGCACAATCGTAAGTGACTCCATGTTAAAAGTAAAATTTCTTGGAGGCGGTTATGTGGGTGTTATTGAAGAATACTTTATTAGTCGCCTTGAACCCGGGGACACTTTTACGCTTGCTGGTAAGAATTTAGAGTTGGTAATGCTAAAAGACATGGATGTATTAGTTCGCAAATCGGCATCAAAAAAATCAAAAGTTCCGTCTTGGAATGGAGGCCGAATGAGCTTAACGGCTAATTTAGGAAAAATGTTAAGGCAAACATTTAACAAGGCCTTGATAGATGAAACTGAAATTGAAATAAAAAGTCTTCACACTTTATTTGAGATACAGCAAAAATTATCCGCAATTCCAAGAGACCATCAATTATTAATAGAACAGATTGAAACTAAAGATGGATTCCATTTGTTGGTTTACCCTTTCGAAGGCCGGCAAGTTCATGAGGCAATGAGCGCGATTGTTGCTTATAGAATAGGACAAATTATACCAATCAGTTTTTCGATCGCTATGAATGATTATGGTTTTGAATTATTGAGCGACCAACCAATACCTGTAGACCATAGTAATGTACAGGAATTGTTTACTACTATCAATTTATTACTT
>CAIJZG010000292.1 GCA_903825065.1 uncultured Bacteroidota bacterium | reverse complement strand
TCCGCCTACAAAATATAAATTTTTTATTTTCTTCGAAAAATTTGGATGCCGTAAAAAAGCAGCCATTTTTGAATTGGAACTGGTACCATATAAAGATCCCCTATAGGAATCAGTTCTGTTCTCTATCGTAACTGGGTCCAGAACTTCCTCCACTTCAATCATTGGGGATATATCCACTCCAAGTATTCTATTCAACTTTTCAATAATTGCAGCTTTGTATTGCTCTTTAAATTTCAACCAATCTTGTCCGATATTAGCTGGAGCATTAACCATTACAAACCAATTTTCTTTTCCCAATGGAGCCTGTAATCCCGGCTCTATCTTACCATTGATATTGACATAAATGGTAGGGTCATCATACACTTTTTTAGTTTTAAAAAGTGATTGAAATTCTTCCTGATAATTTGTAGTAAAAAATATATTGTGTAGCTCCAGTTCCGGAAATGAACGGTTGATGCCCCAATAAAAAATCAAGGCACTGCTACTTCTTTCTTGTTTTAAAACTTCACCTGCTTTGGCATGATCTAACAATAATCTCTGATAAGTAAAATATACATCCATATTACTTACTACAATATCGGAGAATATATTCTTACCTGCTACCACTACACCATTTGCACAGTTTTCGTTTTGAATGATCCGTTCAACTGGTGTTGAAAAATAAAACTGTACCCCTTTCTTCAATGCAAGCTGGTACAAGGCTTTGCTAATACTTATCATTCCGCCTTTGGGATAAAAAGTACCTTGATTTAACTCCAGATGAGGTATTAAGCTTAACATCCCCGGGGCCTGATAGGGATTACTTCCATTATAGGTAGCAAAGCGATTAAATAATTGTATGGTATGCTTTTGCTTAAAATGATTGGCATTTAAATCATGCATCGATTTAAAAAGGTGCTTCCATCGCAACGTTTTAATTGCTTTAAAAACGCCCGGTGAAAACAAGGTCTTTATCTGGTGTAAAGAATTATTCAGAAATAGTCCTGCAATGTTTTGATACAGTTTCTTAGAGCTCTCCAAATAACTTAAGAGTCTTTCTTTTTTTTCTCCCGTTTTATTTTCAAGTTCTTCAGCAAATACGAGATTATTTGTATAGGCGTTGATAACAGTTCCGTCTTCGTAAAAATATTTGAAAGAGATGGGGAGTGATTGGTAATGAAAATAATTTTCGATTGGTTCTCCTGCTAGTGTAAAAAGTTCTTCGATATTTTCAGGTTGGGTAAACAAACTCGGACCCGCATCGAATTGATATCCCTCTACTTTAAATTCACTAATCTTACCTCCGGGATACTCGTTCTTTTCATATACAATTACCTGAAATCCTTGTGCAGACAATCTTATAGCTGATGCTAGCCCGGCAACTCCTGCTCCAATAATGATCGCTGTTTTAGAATGGCTCATGAAAGTATTGGTTGAAGTTAGGCTATTTTATGAGCATAATTCAGCTGCCACCATTGCATCATTTTAGGAAAGATAATTTCGAACCAGGCAGTAAACATACCATCATGGGATACTAGTGATTGCTGTATGCTTTCCATAGAGCGAAAAACAAAATCATTAACCTCTAAAGGATTCACCTTTATTGAACCATCATAATATCCTACAAACACATGATCGAATTCATGTTCGGTTAACCCATTATCAAAACTTGCCTGATATACGAAATCAAAAACTTTTTCTAAGGGCACTGAAAAACCCATTTCTTCATGTAGTCTTCTATTTGCGGCAGCTGCCACTGTTTCATTTGGTCGGGGGTGACTACAACAGGTGTTAGTCCATAAACCGCCGCTATGGTATTTATTAAGCGCTCTTTGTTGTAATAACAATTCGCCTGTTTGATTAAAAACAAAAACACTAAAGGCCCTATGTAATAAAGCTTTTTCGTGTGCTTCCATTTTTTCCATCACACCTATTTCTTCATCTCGCTCATTTACTAATATTACCTCTTCCATATACTGGTATCAACTATAAAAGTGAAACTACAACATATTCATTTGACTTCGGATGCCCGCTTTAGCAAGTATAAAAAATTTGCCATAGTCAGGAATTCGAATCCTTTGTTGCATGATTTTTTGTGGTTGAATTTTTTTAATTTTTTTGAAGAGCGATAAATAGTATTTAAAGGCTACATAAACACCAAATCTTGCTTTAACAGGCAATTTTTGAATCCCTTCAAATGCATGATCAAAATCTTTTTGGATGTCTCTTTCAATTTCTAGTTTATCCTTCTCACTGAAGTTGTTGAAATTACAACCCGGGAAATATATTCTTTCTAAACCTTCATAATCTGCTCTAAAGTCTCTCAGAAAATTTACTTTCTGAAAAGCAGCACCTAAACTTTTAGCATAAGGTTTTAAGGATTCGTATTCTTCTTTGTGTCCTGCGCAAAATACATGAAGACACATCAAGCCTACTACTTCTGCACTACCATAAATATATTCTTCGTATCCTGCTTTATC
>CAIJZG010000291.1 GCA_903825065.1 uncultured Bacteroidota bacterium | reverse complement strand
TGCATCATGGGATGCAAGGTTTACGTTTAGAAGGAAACTATCAATTAAATTCTAGTAATCAACATTTGGTATTTATTCTAAGAGAAAATAATCGAAAGGAATTAACGCTAAATGAAGAAACATATAAACGTTTTTCAGATCATATCGGCAAGTTCTGCTGTGTGATGATTGCTCCGGATGATATCAGTATTATTTCAGGATCTAGTGAAGAAAGAAGAAAATTAATAGACACCATTATTTCACAATTTAATAAGAGTTATCTCCTACTTCTTATTGATTATCAAAAACTATTACAACAAAGAAATTCTGTTTTAAAAAATTTTGCTGAGACAGGAACAATAGATGATGCCTTGTTACAAATTTTAGATCAACAACTTTGTGATAAGGGAGACCAGCTATTTGTAATACGGAAAGCTTTCTTAGAGAGTTATCTTAAGTTAGTCTCTGATATTTATACCAAAATTGCTGGGGATTCAGATCAGATTGAATTGTTTTATGAAAGTCAGTTAATGCAGCAAAACATGGAAGCCTGGTTGCATATGAATAAACAAAAAGACAAAATACTACAGAGAACCTGTGCAGGTATCCATAAGGATGATATTCTTTTTAAAATGCAAGATCAGGTTTTCAAAAACGAAGCTTCGCAGGGGCAAAGAAAGAGCCTATTATTTGCAATGAAATTAGCTGAGTGGCAAATACTTAAAGAACAAAAGGGTTATACACCTATTCTTTTATTAGATGATGTATTTGAAAAGTTAGACGAGAATAGAATGTTTCAATTATTGCATTGGGTTTGTACTGAAAGCGACGGACAAGTATTTATTACTGATACGCATTCGCAAAGGTTACAAGATCAATTAAGACAAACAAATACTAGTTTTCAGTTAATAGAAATTCAATAAAAATCAAATTCCATTAACTTATCTTTACTTAATGGCTGAATATCATATCGGTGATGCATTAAAAGGCTTTTTGAAAAAAAGCAAACTGAACAACGGTGTACGAGCTGCTCAGATTGAAGTTATTTGGGAAACTCTGATGGGTAGAACCATTGCTAAATACACGGAGAAAATAAAAATATTCAATAAGAAATTATATATTCAAACTTCAGTAGGACCACTCAAAAATGAATTGCAATATCAGAAGCCTCAGATCATTGCAAGAATTAATGAAGTATTTGGGGAAGAAGTAATTACTGAAGTGATCATCTCTTAATGCTTACCAATTTCTAATAGCACTCTCTATAGCATTTAAATTTCGATAACTATATTTTCCTTTAATAGTCGCTGCTTCCATCAAAAAAATGGTGGGTGTAACTCTTGCAGCAGTTTTCATAACAGTAGCATCGCATTTTAGAATAGGGATATTTTGAAATTTTTCAGAGGCCGTTTTCGCATCTGCTGTTATCAAAACAATTGATATTTTATGAGAAGCCGCCTGATTGATAATTTTAGTAACTGCCCCCTCCCATTCTAGATAATCTTCAAAGTCTTTTGCCATTATCATCACATATTTGGGAGTATCGAATAATAAGGAAGTGGTATCTGTATCTGTTAAGGTTCGAAGAGAAAAATCAGAAATAGAGGCTTTTAATCCATTACCTTTTTTTACCAGTTCATCTTTTCGATTCACATAGATATAAGATGAATCAAAATCATCTGGGAAATGTGCCTGATCAAAACTTAATTCTTTACCATTCTTTTGATAGATGAAATGCAGTGCAAAGCTATCTGGGATTGCACCAATAGGTAATTGCATTTGTTGTTGAATATTGTTTCCTATTTTAAATGGAAGACAATCTACAATTGGCAAGTTTCTTAAAACATAAAATTGCAATCCAATTGAGCCTGACAAGCTGATTATTAAAATAAGGATAGAAGTAAATTTAAATTCTGTATGATGATATTTATCACTAAGTATCATCAATATAATGATCAATATAAATAGAAAAATATCTTTCATGAAAGATTGTGCTGAACTAAGTGGAATGCAGTCGCCAAAACATCCACATGTTTTTATTTTTCCAGAAAAAAGGGCAAATCCTGTTAAAAAAGTGAAAGCAATAATGAGTAATAAAAGTAACCAATTCACTATTTTAATCTGCCAACCTACTATCACAGCAACTCCTGAAATGATTTCAAAAACATTGAGTGAATATGCAATGAAGAGTGTGTAATCGTGAAATGCATGCCATCCCCAGACTTCAAAAAATTCCTGTATTTTATAACTTAACCCAAGTGGATCATTAGCTTTCACCAACCCTGAAAAAATAAAAAGTAATCCAATAATCCATCTTACTGCCCACAATAATTTTTTCATGATATAATTTTAATGCTTTCCTTCTTCAATTAAGATTAAGGCAAAAATGGAATAATTCAATATATCAACATAGTTAGCATCTATGCCTTCACTAATTAGTGTTTTCCCATCATTATGAAGGATCTGTTTAATCCTCAATAATTTCACTAAAATTAAATCAGCAAAACTTTCCTGACTCATATCACGCCAGGCTTCACCATAGTCATGATTTTTGTCTAGCATCGTATTTTTTGCAAAATCAACATATTTCTGGTATAAGGTTTCTACTTGTTCAACCGGCAGTTCTTCAACTGCAGGATGATCTAAGGATAATTGGATCAAACCGATAATTGCATAATTAACTATTCCTTTAAATTCTGATGGAATACCATCTTCGATTTTTTGAGTTTTCTTATCTTGTATAGTTCTAATTCTAAGCGCTTTAATAAAAATCTGATCTACTACTGAAATAGTTCGTAAAACACGCCAGGCGGTACCATAATCCTTGGTTTTTTTAATAAATATATCGCGGCACTGAATAATTGCCTGATCGTATTGAATATTCGTTCCCATTTTAATCCCTGTGTTAAAAGCTATATAATATCTTTGAATAGCTGCAAGATAAATGAATACTCTCTATGTTGACACTTAACTGTAATGGAAGATTAATAAATTGGGAACAACCAGTGGTAATGGGAATCATCAATTGTACGCCTGATAGCTTTCATAGTAAAAGCCGGGTGGATAATATGGAGGAAGCATTACAGAAAGCTTCAGAAATGCTGGCATTAGGTGCTAGTATACTTGATATTGGAGGACAAAGTACCAGGCCAGGAAGTGAAAAGATTGGGCCGGAATTAGAAGCTGAAAGAGTGGTTCCCATCATACAAGCAATTACGCAGGAATTTCCTTCTGTGATCATTTCTATAGATACTTATTATGCAGATGTTGCTCGTATTTCGGTTGAATCTGGAGCTTCTATTATTAATGATGTAAGTTCAGGATTATTTGATTCCAATATGCTAGAAACAGTTGCAGTATTAAAATCACCCTATATCTGCATGCACCATGGAGGGGATTCAAAGAATCTTCATTCTCCAATAGATGAAACACAAACAATGAGTTCAATAATAGATTTTTTTATTGAAAGGATTGAAGCTTGTAAAACTGCAGGAATTAAGGATATTATTATTGATCCGGGTTTTGGATTTGGTAAAACACTGGAAGCAAATTTTCAAATTATCAAGGAATTTTCCAGTTTGAAAATTCTTGGTAAGCCTATATTATTAGGGGTATCACGTAAGTCAAGTATTTATAAATCCTTAGGGGGTACTTCAGAAACTGCTTTAAATGGAACTACTGTTTTAAATACAGTAGGGCTCATGTATGGAGCTGCTATTATTCGGGTGCATGATGTCAAAGAAGCAATGGAAGCCATTCTATTAACAGATCTTATAAAAAAATAAAGCCGTCCCAGATTATGAGTCGGCTTTGTATAAATTAATTAAACTTTTATTGTTGATGTGGATTGCCTTGAGGCTGACCTTGTAAAATAGGCATTCCTTGTCTAGGAGCGGGAGGAGGAGCTACTGTTACATCAGTAATTTCAACATCGAAAACTAAATTAGAATAAGCAGGAATAACTGGTGCTGAACCTTGTGGGCCATAAGCCAACATAGCAGGAATCAACAAGCGACCTTTACCCCCTTTACCAAATAAACGTAAACCTTCGTCCCAACCTTTAATAACTGCATTAGCACCTATAGGAACTTTAAATGGCATAGCAGAAGTTGGTTTACCATTTAACATATTAGAATCGAAAGCAGCTTTGCCATCTACAAAGGTACCTCTGTATAAAACGATTGCTAACATACCAGAATCAGCTTTTGGACCAGTTCCTTCATTTTGAACTTCTACAAGAACCCCTGCAGGAGTAGAAACAGTTTTAATATTATTCTTTTTTGCATAAGCGTTTAAAACATCCAACTCTTTATTTTTTTCTGCAACAGATTCTTTGGTATAATCTTCCATCATTTCTGGTTGCCCTTTAAATGAAGAAATGATATCTACTTTACCATTCACAAATTCTCCTTTGTGGAAAATGGTATTATATTCAATCATCCCAAGTTTCTTTAAAGTATCAACACTCAAACGAAATTCAATCTTATCCCCTACTGCTGATGAAGTCAATAATTCAGTAAAATTATATTTTCCTAAGTGTGAGGTATCTAAAACAAAATAAACAGGAATATGACCATAAGAACTGCTCAAAATTGAATCTTTAGCAGATAATTTATACTCGATATTAAGTTTAATGGCATCACCATTTTTCAATTTGTCCTTGCCAGTACCTTTTGTGATTTTATATGCAAGACCTGATGGTGTTTTTTCATATTGATTACAGCTTGCAAACAATACAATCGCTAGTAAAAGCTTGATGGTGTTTTTCATTTTTTATTTAAGTTGATTTTTATACTCTTTTAATACTTGTTTAAACTTATTAACTGTTGCATCTAAGCTATCACTGCTTCTTCCTCCCGATGCATTTACATGCCCTCCTCCTTCGAAATTATTTCGTGCAAAGGAATTTACATCAAAATTACCCTTGCTCCTAAAACTCCATTTTCTTTCTTCATCCCTATCAATTACTAAAGCTCCAAATTTAATTCCTTGGATGGTTAATAAATAGTTGACTAATCCTTCTGTATCTCCAGTTCTAATATCATATCTATGCAGATCAGCATGTTGAATGTACATTAATGCAGTGTTATATTCATACAGTACTTCCATTCTGTTCATTAAGGCAAATCCAATAAAACGCAATCTGTTTTCTAAAAAATTATCATACAAATGCTCATGCACTTTGGTATGTTCTAATCCTAAATCTTTCAAATGAGCAATTACACGGTGAACCGATGCACTGGTTGCGGGAAATCTAAACGAACCCGTATCAGTCATCAAACCTGTGTAAATACTTTCCGCCATTGCTAAATTCAATAATGCACCATGTCCGGAATCCACAATAAAATCATAGACCATTTCACAGGTAGAACTTTTATTGGTTTTGCTGATACCAAAGTTAAATGCTTCTTCCTGAGGTTGTTCATGATGATCAATTAGTATCTTGGTACAGGTTGCTTCAATCAGATATTTCTCAAGATTTTTAGTTCTATGTAATACATTAAAATCCAAACAAAATAGCCAATCTGCCTCATCAAGTATCTTTTTAGCTTTTTCACGATTTTTTTCAAAATCCATTACTTTATCAACTCCGGGCATCCAATCTAGAAAATCAGCCCAATTTGTTGGTGAAATCACTTGAACTTGATGCCCTAAGGCAATCAAAAAATGATATAATCCTAGTGCAGAACCCATGGCATCACCATCAGGCTTTTGGTGCATTGTAATCACCGCTTTGCTAGGTGTATTGAGTTCTGGATAGAATAAAGAGATGCTTTGCATATAATGGGCGCAAAATTGCAGTATCCTAGTTATTATATCAAATCAATTTAACAGAAATAACAAAAACAAAGCATTTCATCCATCAAAAACAGCAATAAATGTGTAGTTTTGCAGCCGAAATTTTAATTTATGAGCAATAGAACATTTACCATGATTAAACCAGATGCTACCTCAAAAGGTTATACTGGTGCTATTTTAGACCAAATTATTAAAGCTGGTTTTAAAGTGAAAGCAATGAAATGGATTCAACTTTCTGAAGAACAAGCTGGTTTATTCTATGATATTCATAGAGCCCGTCCATTTTTTCAGGAATTAGTTGATTTTATGATTAGCGGCCCTATTGTAGCTGCTATTTTAGAAAAAGAAAATGCTGTTGCAGATTTCAGAGAATTAATTGGAGCAACCAATCCTGCCCAAGCAGCAGAAGGAACTATCCGTAAATTATATGCTGCTTCTATTGGAGAAAATGCGGTTCATGGGAGTGATAGTGATGAAAACGCCGCGATTGAGGGTGATTTTTTCTTTTCGAAACTTGAAAGATTCTAATATCATAAAACCCGGGTTATCCGGGTTTTATTTTTTTTTCAGTAATAACTTTTACTAATTCTTTTGCACTGGTAACTCCCGATTTTCTCCAAAGTATTTGACCTTTTTGAAATAATATGAGTGTAGGTACACTTTGTACTTGATATACACTGGCAGCCTGAGGACTCTTGTCTACATCTATTTTAATAATTTTCACGGATTCCTTTACTTCTACTTTAAGCTCTTTTAGTATTGGAGCCATCATTTTGCAAGGTCCACACCATTCTGCAGAAAAGTCCACTAAAACTGGTGTTTCTCCTTCTATTAATTCCTGAAAACTGTTATTCTTCTGCATGTTGTTCCTTTTTAAAAATGCCAAAAAATAAAGCACCCATTAAAGCAAAATAGAGCGTACTTCTAATTGGGGATGATGTGATCATACAAGTTCCGGAACTGCATCCTATCAATTTCCAATACATATAACCACTAATGGCACCAATAAAAGCTCCTAAAATATAAAGCCATTGTTTATTAATGAATTTCTTCATAACTAATTTCTTGAGGGTTAGATTTAGAAATATCTTTTTTAAAGGGAACATTACATCCACCTACTCCACAACAACCAATATTTGCAATTGCCATACTTGATAATAGAACACCTGCCATTGCATACATCCATTCATTTGCTTGATATCCTTGTACAATAATTATCACTCCTAAAAGCAATCTAAGCGCACGCATAAAATTCCAATTCGAAAGAATATTTTTCATAATTACAAATTTACACATCTCAATAACCTTTAAAAGTAACCTTTGTCACATTTAACAAAGCTCATTGAAAAGTTGTTTATTTGCCCAAAATCAATTTATGAACTATCAAGACCTTGTAACAAATCATGCTGGAAAACTAATCGATCAATTTTTAGGACATGTGTTGACACAAGATTCTATTGAAATTCATTTTGATTTTTTAGAAGCTGATCAGTGGTCAATCATTAGTATGCATCAATATGAAGAAGATTTAGAAATCTCTATTCGATTGCATTTAAATGGTATATATGATTTATATCTTGGCTATTATGATGATGAAGATGAATTTCATGAGATTATTCACCCACTTAGCTTTGAGGAGTCTGAACAATTACCCAAAGGCTTAAAAAAATTGATGAAAAAAGTAGTGGATGATGAAGCAGGATTAAGAGTAAAAGGAGATTTTTTAAAATAAAAAGTGAATTTATGAGCTCCCAACTTTTAAAAGAACAATTTCTCTTAAACAAAAATATTACTTATTTAAATTTTGGTGCCTATGGTGCCTGTCCTAAACCTGTTTTTGATGTTTATCAAAATTTTCAACGGGAATTAGAAGAAGAGCCTACTTTATTTATTAATGAATTAGGTCCGGCCTATATCAAGAAATCGAGGGAGTCACTGGGCAATTATTTAAATTGTTCTGCTGATGATATAGTGTATGTTACAAGTCCTTCATACGCAGTTAATTTAATAGCTAAAAGCTTTCAAATCAAAGCAGGGGATGAAGTATTAACCACCAATTTAGAATATGGCCCCTGCGATAAAACTTGGAAATACTATTGCGAACAAAATGGAGCTACTTATAAAAGAATTGATATTCAATTCCCTCTTAAAAGCAAAGAAGATTTTTTAGACCAATTTTTAAAAGGCATAAATAAGAATACCAAATTGATATTCGTGAGTCATCTCACCAGTTCAACTGGTATAAGACTTCCGATTGAAGAAATTTGTGCCATCGCAAATCAACTAGGGATATTAATATATGTAGATGGCGCACATGCTCCTGGTCAGCTACCTATAGATCTAAGGTTGCTCGGTGCTGATATTTATACTGGTGCCTGCCATAAATGGATGTTAACACCAAAGGGATCTTCCTTTTTATATGTAAGAAATAGTCTTCAACATTTATTTGATCCATTAATCATCAGCTGGGGTTATAAAAGTATTAAGCCATCGCATTCCATCTTTTTAGATCATCATCAATTTCAAGGTACCCGAGATTATTCAGCTTTTTTAACTATTCCTGCTGCTATTGATTTTATGAGGGCATTCAATTGGAAGAAAGTAAGTGAAGATAGTAGGCATCTAACTCAAAGCAATGCAAACCGGTTTTGCGAATTGATGGGTACACAACCCTTAACAGCCATTTCGGATGATTTTATAGCACAATTATTTTCAATACCTCTTAATATACAAAATCCCGAAAAGTTACATGACATATTATATTATGAGTATCGAATTCAAGTGCCTGTTCTAAATCATGAAGGAAATTCTTATTTAAGATATTCGATTCAGGGTTTTAATGACCAGAACGATTTGAATCAATTATATGATGCATTAGTTGAACTAGGTTTTCATTAAACAGATTTTTTATATTTTTTTGACTTTTATCAGACAAAATTTGGGATTAGAAAATACCTACTAAATGATGCTCTTAAATCGGCATTTAGGTCTAAATTAACCAAAATTATAATTAAATCGTCATTTAATATAACAAAATAGTCATTAAATACAAAAGGGTTGGTATTTCTTAGGCTAGTAAAATGGGGTTCTTTTACATATAAATAAACATGTATGAAAAGGATCTTATTTGCAGCAATTATTGGTTTAGTTTTTACTTCTTGCCAAAAGCAAATCGATGTGACTTCATCTTCAACAAGTACAGCTAATAACAATACGAATAATACCAGTTTTGGTGTTTCTACAGCGGTAACTTCTGAATCTATTAAACAAGGTTTATTGGCTTATTATACATTTTCTGGAAATGCAGTAGATGCTTCTGGTAATGCAAATGATGGTGTTGTTCATGGTGCTACATTGGTTGCTGATAGATTTGGAAATGCATCTAGTGCTTATTCTTTTGTAGATGCTTCTGGAAGTACTTTAAATAATAACATTACCATTAATACTTTACATACAAGTTTAACTACT
>CAIJZG010000290.1 GCA_903825065.1 uncultured Bacteroidota bacterium | reverse complement strand
TAAACGAGCCTACTGCAGCAGCATTAGCTTATGGATTAGATAAAAAACATACCGATCAAAAGATCGCTGTATTCGATTTAGGTGGTGGTACATTCGATATTTCTGTTCTTGAATTAGGAGACGGTGTATTTGAAGTTAAGTCAACCAATGGTGATACGCACTTAGGTGGTGATGACTTTGATAAAGTGATTATGGATTGGTTAGCCGACGAATTTAAAAATCAGGAAGCGATCGATTTACGTAAAGACCCAATGGCTTTACAACGTTTGAAGGAAGCTTCTGAAAAAGCAAAAGTAGAATTGAGTTCTTCTTCAGAAACTGAAATCAATCTTCCTTATATTACTGCTGTTGATGGTGTTCCTAAACACTTGGTGGTAAAATTAAGCCGTTCAAAATTTGAAGCTTTAGCCGATAATTTATTTGCTCGTTGCTTGAAACCATGTGAAGGTGCATTAAAAGATGCTGGCTACAATATTTCTCAAATTGATGAAGTTATTTTAGTTGGTGGTTCAACTCGTATTCCTAAAGTTCAGGAGATTGTAGAAAAATTCTTCGGTA
This sequence comes from uncultured Bacteroidota bacterium, assembly GCA_903825065.1. Lineage (GTDB taxonomy): Bacteria > Bacteroidota > Bacteroidia > Chitinophagales > Chitinophagaceae > Sediminibacterium. The sequence goes on along the minus strand of CAIJZG010000290.1, from coordinate 1,083 downwards.
AAAAACCAAACAAAGGTGTTAATCCTGATGAAGTAGTTGCAATCGGAGCTGGAATTCAAGGTGCGGTATTGAGTGGTGATATCAAAGACGTATTGTTATTAGATGTTACGCCACTTGGATTAGGAATTGAAACAATGGGAGGTGTAATGACAACTATGATTACATCTAACACTACTATTCCTACCAAAAAAACAGAAATATATTCAACAGCTAGCGATAATCAACCTGGTGTACAAATTCATGTATTACAAGGTGAACGTCCAATGGCTACTCAGAATAAGAGCTTAGGTATGTTTAACTTGGATGGAATTCCTCCAGCACCAAGAGGCGTACCTCAGATTGAAGTAACTTTTGATATTGATGCAAACGGTATGATACATGTTAGCGCAAAAGATAAAGGAACTGGAAAAGAGCAAAAGATTCGTATTGAATCAGGTAGTGGCTTAAGCAAAGAAGAAGTTGAAAAAATGAAGGCCGAAGCAAAAGCAAATGAATCTGAAGATAAATTGGCCAGAGAGCGTGTGGAGAAAATAAATCAGGCAGATAGTTTAATATTCCAAACAGAGAAGCAATTCAAAGAGTTTGGTGATAAAATTCCTGAAGATAAAAAAGCACCTATCGAAACAGCTTTAGCTAAATTAAAAGAAGCGCATAAAAATCAAGATATTGCTGCAATTGATACTTCAATGACTGAAATGAATGCAGCATGGACTGCCGCAAGCGAAGAAATTTATAAAGCTCAAGCAGCTACTGGTTCTGAACAACCTGGTGCTGATGCAGGAGCTCATGCTCATGCAGGTGGACAACAAGCAGCTGGTGAAACAGTTACTGATGCTGAGTTTGAAGAAGTGAAGTAAAATAAGTTGAAAGTCAAATTCAAAAGTCAAAAAAAATAATTTTTAGACAGGAGAAAGACTATGTATAAAATTATAAAGCGGTTCCAATTTCTGGGCCGCTTTACTTTTATTATAAATCGGAGATTTATAATTGAATCTTGTAAACATGGCGTAAATCCATGATTTTCAATTATCTTGTTGGAATGAGCATATCCAAAACGTTCGATTTTTCGAAGAGTCCAGAGCC
>CAIJZG010000289.1 GCA_903825065.1 uncultured Bacteroidota bacterium | reverse complement strand
TCTCCTTTGTCAACCAACCATATAAATTATTCAATTGGATTTTCTATACCTGTAAAAGAGAATAAACCACCTGTAATTGTTGCCCCTCCTCCGCCTCCTCCACCAGCACCTTTGGATACTGATGGAGATGGTATTATTGATACGAATGATAAATGCCCTACTGTTCCTGGTATTGCTAAATACCAAGGATGTCCGGTACCAGATACTGATGGTGATGGAATTAATGATGATAACGATAAATGTCCAACTGTAAAAGGTATTGCTAAATATGAGGGATGTCCTATACCGGATACAGATAAAGATGGTATTAATGATGAGGAAGATAAATGTCCAACCGTTCCAGGTCTTGCACGTTATCAAGGATGTCCAATTCCTGATACAGATGGAGATGGAGTTAATGATGAAGAAGATAAGTGCCCGCATGTTAAAGGAACAGCTGCATTATTTGGATGTCCTTCATTGAATTTCAAAGCTGCAGATATAAATTTTGATAACTCAAGTAGTGAACTAACTAAAGTTGCAAAAACAGAATTAGATAAAGGTGTAAAAGTATTGACTGAAAATCCAGAATTGAAATTATATGTGGATGGTCATACTTCAAGTACAGGTAGTGTTAAATTGAATGATAAACTATCATTAGATCGTGCTAACATCGTGAAGACTTATTTAGTTAAAAAAGGAATTGCACCGAATAGATTAACAGCTACAGGTTATGGAAGCAGCAAACCAATAGCTGATAACAAAACAAAAGAAGGTCAAAAATTAAATAGAAGAGTAGAATTTAAAGTTCAGGAGAATTAATCTGAATGAATGATAGTTAAAGGCCCGATTGCATTAATTGTAATCGGGCTTTTTTATGTGATTATAAAATATTCACTTCTCTTTCAAGGGTAATATTAAATTCTTTGTCAATAGAATCAATTATTTTTTCAGACAAAGCAAAAATCTCTGAACCTGTTGCATGGCCGAAGTTAATTAACACTAATGCTTGCCTGGAATGACAGCCGGCATCTCCTTCTCGATATCCCTTCCAACCAGCTTTTTCTATCAACCATCCCGCTGATATTTTTATGGTTCCATCTTTGTTTGGATAACCAGGTAAGTCAGGGTATTTCAACAATATTTTTTCGAATTGATCTTTAGCAATACTAGGGTTTTTAAAAAAACTACCTGCATTGCCAATTAAATTTGGATCTGGTAATTTACTTGATCTAATGTTGATAATTGCATTGGATATTACTCGAATATTCAGTTCTTCAATACCCATTTTTTTCAACTCTGTTTCAATTGCTCCGTAACTCGTTTTTAAAATTGGAATTTTATTGAATTTGAAATTTACACTTGTGATGACAAATTGATTTTTCCATTTATTTTTAAAAGAGCTATTTCTGTAATCGAATGAACAATCGGCATTGGTAAACTGATGCCATGATTTGTCTGCAATATGAAAGGCTTCTACAGATTCGATTAAGTCTTTTACTTCTACTCCATAAGCCCCAATATTTTGAATAGGAGAGGCTCCTACCGTACCTGGAATCAAGCTTAAATTTTCTACACCAGCCCAACCATTATTAATACAATGTAAAACAAATTGGTGCCAATTTTCGCCAGCAGCAGCCTTTACATAGAAGTAATTCTCATCTTCTTTATACAATTGAATCCCTTTGATTTCATTTTTCAAAACAACAGTATCTAACAACTGTGCTGTAAATAATATATTACTTCCTCCCCCTAAAATAAAATGGGAGTCAAGTATTTGATTTTGATAGGTATCTACAATTTCAGAAAGCCCATCTTTATTACTGAAGATATAAAAATCTCTTGCGATAGTATCAATACCAAAGCTGTTATATTTTTTAAGCGATATGTTATTTTGTAAGAGCATCTATATGAAAATAAATAATAATATTTAGTTCGGATCCACATCTGTAATAATATGAACTGATCGATATCTTTTATGTGTTTGCAAGATCAATGATTGTTGCATGATGGCTATTTTACTTTGATGAATGAGTCGATTGTCTTTCGGTAATTTCAAAAGGATCTCCCAGATATATTGATTCCTTACCCTGTCTACAACAGGTTGTGAAGGCCCCATCAGATAATTACCAAATTGCGCTTTTATCCCATTTGAAAATACATTGGCTGCTTCCTCTGCAATATGTTTCTCTTTGTGTTTGAAGTTAATTCTAATTAGTCTAGTAAAAGGTGGATACCCAAATTGTTTTCTGTTATCTATCTCAAAAGTATAAAGCTCAAAATAGTTGTGAGCTTTTACGAATTGTAAAATAGGATGTTTCAAATTACTGACCTGTATAATCACTTTCCCATCGGCATTTTTTCTACCTGCTCTTCCGCTTACCTGTTCCATTAATTGAAAAGCCCTTTCATTCACTCTGAAATCAGTAAAATTTAATATGCCATCTGCATCTACAATTCCCACAAGATTCACATGTTCAAAATCAAGTCCCTTTACCACCATTTGAGTGCCTACTAATATATCAATTCGTTGTTGTTCAAATTGTTTTATTAAAGCATCATGAGCGTTTTTTCCTTTAACACTATCGTAATCCATGCGTGCAACTTTTGCATCTGGAAAAAATTCTAATACTTGTTCTTCTATTTTTTCTGTTCCAAAATTTTTCTGAATAAAATGATGACTGCCACAAGCAGCACAGCTTGATACCACAGGGTATGTGCTACCACAATAATGACAGGAAAGTTTGTGTTTTGATTTGTGGTAAGTAAGCGTTACATCGCAATGTTCACAATGCGGGATCCATCCACATGTATCACAAATTAAATAGGGAGAATAACCTCTGCGGTTTTGAAAAAGTATAATTTGTTTATTTTCTTGTAATGTTTTCTCCATGCTTTTAAGCATAGTTTCTGTAAACACGGTAATCCCATTTGGTGTTTCAACTCGATTTTTAAAATCTGCTAATTCCATTTTTGGTAATACTGCATCCCCATATCTCTCAGATAAATTAACCAGTGAATATTTATTTTGCTGGCAATTATAATATGATTCAATACTAGGTGTGGCACTTCCCAATAACACTTTAGCTTGAAATAGTCCAGCATAATAAATGGCGCTATCTCTGGCATGATACCTAGGAGCAGGATCATGTTGTTTATATGAACCATCATGTTCTTCATCTGCTATAATCAATCCCAAATTGCAAAAAGGTAATAGGAGCGAAGACCGTGCACCCAATACAGCTTTCATTTCGCCATTTTTTACTTTGTTCCAAATCTCTACTCTTTCGTTAGCATTGAATTTAGAATGGTATATTCCAATTTTATTGCCAAAATATAATTGCAGCCTTCTTATGATTTGTGAGGTGAGGGCAATTTCTGGAAGTAAATAAAGAACTTGTTTTCCCAGCTTTATATATTCTTCAATTAATTGAATATAAATTTGAGTTTTCCCACTTGCAGTTACACCATGCAGTAAACATACCTGTTTGTTTTGAAAAGATTCTTTTATCTGTGTTAATGCAATAGTTTGTGCGTTTGAAAGTTGGATATGAATATCAATATCTTGTGAGTACAATGCAATTCTTGAAACAGCTCTTTTTTGAGCAACTAGAATCCCTTTATCGATTAATCCCTTTAATTGTGCGGCAGATGCATTCGATTTTTTTAATAGTGAGGGTTGAATAACTTCGCCTTCTGTTTTGATAAGGTGCAAATAGGATAGTAATAATTCCATTTGCTTAGGAGCCTTCCCCCAGTTATTTAAAAGTTCAGCAAGTTTTTCATCGCTAGAATAATCTGGGTGCAACAAAATATAGTTTTGTTTTTTTTCCTGATATTTTTCTACTAATTCTTCCCAGACGTAGCAAATTTTTCTGTCAATTAATTTTTTTATAATTGGATAAATATGTGAGCTATCGAGTAATTGTTGTACTTCACTTAATCTTAATTCCTTCTTTAATTCTAATGCTTCTGCAACAATAAATTCTTCATCATTTAAATCGTTATAGGATTCATCCAACTCCTCGTTCCATATTAAAATACTTTCGCTTGATAATTTTAAATTAGCTGGAACTGCTGCTTGCATTACTTCACCCTCACTGCATAAATAATATTTGGCAATCCAATCCCAAAGTGCCAGCTGTTCAGGGTTAACAAGAGGTTCTTCATCAAGAATATTTAGTAAAGGTTTTGGTGAAAATCCAATTGGTGCCAATGAGAAAATCCTTTTAACTATTCCGGCATATTTTTTATGTTTTCCAAGAATTACTTCCACCCTTATTCCTGGTTTGATGCTAGCTTGCATTTCAAATGGCACAGACCAGGTATAATTCTTTGGTAATGATAATGGAATGATTACTTCAGCAAACATAGTTGCCTCATTGTGTGAAAAAGCAGAGAGTGGTGTAGAAGAATTTATTGCCATGAAAATTAGAGGACTAAGTTAAGACGCTTTCAACAATCAAACAGTATAACTGCGATACCTTCTTAACCCAGTATCCATTATTTGATACACCTGATCCCTCAAGGAAGGTATATCTGACGTACCTAAGCCTGAAACAGAAACCTCTTCAAGATATACAATTCTATTTTTTCCTGGAGTTAGGGAAAAAATAGAATTAAAATGTAATCTTTCTAAAGTATCTACTAATAAGATCGGTTTTATAGGTGTTTGGGTTTCAATTGCAATTCTAAAAGCCCCATCATAAAACGATTTAAGTGGATTACCCGTTTCGTTAAAAGTACCTTCTGGAAAAATGAAAATGGAAATATTGTTTTTGATTGCAGCTTTTAGAGCTCTCACACTTTTAGCCCTGGTTTCTGAATTACTCCTGTCTACAAGAATCACGGCAGATTTATAAATCAAACCAAATATGGGGATCTTCACCATCTCATATTTCCCAAGCACTCTGATTGGCTGATGGGCTAGTAGTACAATGGGGGGAATATCAATATAGGACGAATGATTCCCTACAAAAATATATTGTTGATTAGTATTGTGTGTTGATTCGTATATTTCTTGATGCCTGATACCAATAAATAGATACCAGATCCAAGCCCAATATTTGCAAATTCGATAAATAATATTCCCGCCTTTGATCTTGCCGAAGGAGAGGGCAATCATTACTAATGGGAAAGCAATGAGGGTGAGAATTACAAAGAATAAAAAAGCATAAAGGCAATATAAAAACTGTAGGGGCTTCCAAATCCATTTCATTTTTCTAACTTAAGTAGAATATGGGATATTTCTTTAAATTTTTGTTGGAAGCATAAAAAAAGCAACCCTAGGGTTGCTTGTAAAATATGGCTAAGCTTATATTTTAGATAGTAGTTTTTGCTTCATTTTTCCAAAGTAATAAAACGATGGAAATGATACAAGCTGTAACTCCAATAATCATTAACTGACTTTCGTTAGGTGTATTATTAGCGATTTGTGCGGCTAGTAAAATCATTGAATTAAATTTAAATTTGTGGTTAATAGGATACAAATTGAGATCAAAAAATTGATATAAACAACTATTTGGATCGAGC
>CAIJZG010000288.1 GCA_903825065.1 uncultured Bacteroidota bacterium | reverse complement strand
GTTACCTGATAATTCTCAAAACAATGTTGTGGTAAATATCGTTTACCTAGTAGGTTCTCGCCATGAAGGATACGGAGAAAGCGGGATGGCGCATTTACTCGAACACATGATGTTCAAAACATCCAAAAGATATAAAGACATCAAGAAAACAATTGCCGACAAAGGCGCATCTGCCAATGGCACTACTTGGTATGATCGAACTAATTATTACGAAGTTCTTCCAGCAAGCGATGATAATTTAAAGTGGGCTTTGGATATGGAATCTGATCGAATGGTGAATAGTCAGATCCTAAAAGAAGAATTAAAAACAGAATTTAGTGTGGTTCGTAATGAATTTGAGTCAGGAGAAAACGACCCGAGTTCTGTTTTAGAAGAACGAATCATTGCAAGTGGTTACTTATGGCATAATTATGGAAAATCAACCATTGGAAGCAAAGAGGATATCGAAAGAGTGCCCGTTGATAATCTTCGAGCATTTTACAAAAAATATTATCAGCCAGATAATGCTGTATTGATGGTAGCAGGAAAATTCGATGAGGCTAAAGCACTTGCTTGGATTCAACAGTTTTATAGTAATATCCCAAAACCATCAAGGGTATTACAACCCACTTATACCGTTGAACCAGTTCAAGATGGTGAACGTTACGTAGAACTTAAAAGAGTTGGTGATATTCAATATATGGGCATGATGTATCATACAGCATCTTATTCTGATAAAGACTACGCAGCAAATCAAGCATTACTAAATATTCTAACAAATAATCCATCCGGAATTCTATACAAAGCTCTTGTTGAGAAAAAATTAGCTACCAGTGTTGATCAGGAATTATTGGCTTTAAAAGATCCAGGCTTCACATATTTGCAAGCAGAAATTCCAAAAGAAAAAAGTATTGATTCTGCAAAAACGGTTTTTCTTTCCACCCTTGATAATCTTGGGAAAACTACCATTACCTCTGAAGAATTAGAAAGAGCTAAGAATGCATTAATTAAAAGAACTGAAAATACAACAAACAATACCATCAGTTTATGTATTAATCTAACTGAAGCCATTGGCGCAGGTGATTGGAGATTATTTTTTATTAACCGCGACAGAGTTGAAAAATTAAATCTGGCTGATGTTCAAAATTTTGCTAAGAATTATTACAAACCTTCAAATAGAACATGGGGTCTATTTATACCAGACAAAAATCCTGACCGTGTAAAAGTGGCTGATGTGGGAGATATCAATGCATTAGTAAAGGACTATAAAGGCAAGGAAGTAAAAAAACAAACAGAGACTTTCGAAACCAGTGTAGCTAATATCAAAAAGAATACCCAGTATAAGAAATTATCGAATGGTTTTAAATATGCTTTATTGAGAAAACCTGCAAAAGGAGAAAAAATTATCGGCAATTTTAAACTACGCATCGGTAATGAAAAAAGTTTAGAAAATAAAGATGTGATTATTAGTATTACCGCATCCATGTTACGAAATGGTACAAAAACACTGAGTAAAAAACAACTGAATGATAGCCTAGATAAAATAAAATCACAGATTAATATTTCAGGCAGTGGTCAGGTGGTAAACATTAATATCAATACAGACAAGCCACACTTCAGTGCATGTATGGGTTTGGTTAAAGAAATTATTAGTAATCCTTCTTTTGATCAAAATGAATTAGAAAAATTAATTGCAGAAACAAAAGCCTCTCTAGATGCCAACAGAAACGATCCACAGTTTCGTGCTTCTATATTAGCTTCTCAAAAAAGTGAGCGATATCCTAAATCAAGTATTTATCATACCATGGATGCTGATGAAGAAATCGCTGCCTTAAACAAATTAAAAAGAACTGATTTAGAAGATTTCTACAATAGTCATTATGGAGCGAATTTTGGAACAGGTGCATTAGTAGGAGAATTCGTTCAAGAAGACGCGGATAAAGCGATTAGTTCTGTTTTCCAATCATTGAATTCAAAAACAAACTTTACAAGAATCCCTCGTCAATACTTTGATGTAGTAGGAAGCGACGAAACCATACTTACTCCTGACAAGGCAAATGCAATGGCTCTAGGATTTATGAATATTCCTATGAATGATGGAGATGTTGATTTTCCTGCCTTAACTATGGCCGATGAATTATTAGGTGGTGGTGCATTTCTATCTTCACGTATTCCAAAGCGTTTAAGAGAAAGTGAAGGCATGAGTTATGGTGCAGGATCTTTCTTCCAGGCTTCAAGTGTAGATAAATCAGCACAATGGGGAGTGTATGCCATCTTCAATCCAATTTATAAAAATCGTTTAGATAGTGCTTTGAAACAAGAAATAAACAAAGCCATCGATAAAGGATTTACTGAAGAAGAGCTGAAAAAATCAACAGACAGTTGGTTACAGGGTCGTAAGATTTCTCTCGGTGTAGATGGACAACTTGCGAATTTGTTAGAATCCTATCTCTACATCAATCGCGATCTAACCTGGTACACAGATATGGAGAAAAAAGTAACTTCACTAAAATTGGCAGAAGTAAATCAGGCGCTGGTTAAATACATAAAACCAGGAAAATTGATTTTAGTTTATGGGGGTGATTTTAATAAAAAATAAGATCTAGTTATTATCATAAAAAGGGGCTGCATCTTTTGATACAGCCCCTTTCTTTATCTCTTATCTCCTATTTCTTATTTAAAAATTCTAGTCTCTATAATTCAAAGCCGGCTTCCGATCACCTAATAAAGCTTTATATTGATAGTCGCCCTTTGCAATTTTAAATTCGTCTTTTGCTTTTTGAATCAAAACCGGATTCGTAAAAAGATCGATTGCTGTTAGCGTCATTGTTTTGGCTGCCACCATCATTCCTTTTGTACCAATTTCAGTTCCATCACATGCAACAGCTTGCCAGCTATGAGCAGGAGTTCCCGGAATCCAAGTAGCAGCAGATAAACCTACAGTAGGTACTGCATAACTAACATCACCCACATCTGTTGAACCTTGTCCAACTTGTTTATCTGAGGTTTTCTTCAAAGCCTCAATACTAGCAGCCCTTTCTATTGCCGGTGCTTTAAAAGTGAAACTTGATTGTAATTTTTTGCCAAATAAAATTTCATCTTCCGTATAAGTAACACCTCCTACTTTTTCAAGGTTTGCTTGCATGGCTTCTCCCAATGTTTGATTAATTAAAAGATCATGGGTTCCTCCAATGATCTCATAGTCCATAGTAGTTTCTGTTCCCAATGCTGCACCCTTCGCAGTTTTTACTAAACGTTCAAAAATTGAAACCACTTGATCTCTTTGAGGATGACGCACATAATAAAATACTTCAGCAAAATCCGGAACTACATTAGGTGCTTTACCTCCATTGGTGATTACATAATGTATTCTAGTTTCCTGTGGTATATGTTCACGCATCATATTCGACATAAAATCCATCGATTCTACTGCATCCAAGGCAGACCTGCCTCTTTCTGGTGAGGCTGAAGCGTGTGCAGATATTCCATGAAAACGAAACTTGGCAGAAGTATTAGCTAGAGCACTGATCATTGTTACTTCATTGGCATCTCCAGGATGCCAGTGTACTGCTACATCAACATCATTAAATAATCCTGCTCTTACCATATATACTTTACCACTGCCTCCTTCTTCCGCAGGACAACCGAATACTTTGATAGTACCGGTAAATTTTTTAGATGCTATCAGTTGTTTGATTTCAATACCAGCAGCTACAGATGCAGTACCAAATAAATTATGGCCACATCCATGACCTGCATCTTTACCTGCTATTACAGATTTTTCAGGAACTGCATTTTGTGCTAAGCCAGGAAGGGCATCATACTCAGCCAGTATGCCAATTACTGGTTTACCACTACCATAAGTAGCTACAAAAGCAGTCGGAATTTCTGCCACACCGGATTGAACACTAAAGCCAGCATCTTTCAAAGTCTGTTGAAGTAATAAAGAACTTTTTGTTTCCTTATAACCCACTTCAGCAAAGTTCCAAATTTGCAAAGCCACATTTTTGTAAGCAGTATATCCACTTTGTATATCTTGAATGGCTTGGGTTTTTAAAACGTCAACTCCATTAATTGCAGCAGGTTTTGTTTTTGTCTTTTGCGCAAATAATAGTCCCGTTGCAAGGCATAGTGCACCTGCAGTAACAATCTTTTTCATGTGATTTAGTTAGTAATGATTAAACAAAAAGGTCGGTATATAAATGTGCACCGGGCACAACTGAATATTTTTCTAAATCTGTAATGCCTTCACCAGCTAAAACTTCTTCATCAATAAAAGTATGACCAGTACACTGTGATACATTTTTCTTTAAAATAAAATATACCGCATCGGCAATGATTTCTGGCGTTCTACTCATCTTAGCTAAGGTTTCTCCTCCTAATAAATTTCTCACTGCGGCTGTATCAATAGTGGTTCTAGGCCACAAAGCATTGGATGCAATTCCTGCACCTTTTAATTCAGCCGACCAACCCAATGCCAACATACTCATATTGAACTTAGTAATGGTATATGCAATATGTCCACCCATCCATTTTGGATTTAAATTTACAGGAGGAGATAAAGTAATGATATGTGGATTTTTACCTTTGCGTAAATAAGGTAGGCAATGTTTTACCACTAAGAATGTACCTCGCACATTGATACTTTGCATTAAATCGAAACGTTTTGTTTCTGTTTGCTCAGTACCAGTTAACTGAATAGCAGATGCGTTATTGATAACCACATCTATCCCCCCAAATTTTTCAACAGCTTGCTGCACCATACTTTGGATCTGTTCTTCATTTCTGATATCCACTTGTACCGCCAACGCTTTCCCACCAGCAGCTTCAACTTCTGCAGCTGCAGAATAGATTGTGCCTCCTAATCTTGGATCCTCTTCCACACTTTTAGCTGCAATCACAATATTCGCACCTTCTTTGGCTAAACGAATAGCCATTGCTTTGCCAATTCCTCTGCTGGCACCTGTAATTAAAATGGTTCTGTTTGTAAATGGCATAGTAAAATTGTTAGACATTAAATTTCAGTAAAACAATCTTACCAACCTAAGAAATCTTTAATAACCGCCTCTGTCTCTTCACAGGCTTTACTTAGTTCATCGTTAACAATGGTTTTGCTAAACCGATGATTGAAAGAAATCTCATAGCTAGCTTTATTTATTCTGGTAGCTAAGCTCTCTGGAGTTTCTGTGCCCCTGCTCTCTAATCTTTTGCGCAACTCTTCTACTGAGGGTGGCTCAATAAAAATTGAAAGGCAGTTGTCTTCAAAGTGTTGCTGTACATGTATAGCTCCTTTTACATCAATATCTAGCATAGGCACTTTCCCTGCTGCCCATATTCGATCTAATTCAGATTTAAGAGTGCCATAATACTTTCCTTCATATACCATCTCCCACTCCAAAAACGCATCTTCATGAATCTTATGTTTGAATTCTGCCTCGCTCAAAAAATAGTAATCAATTCCGTCTTTTTCTTGACCTCTAGGACTTCTAGTGGCAGCGGATATGGAAAAAGAAAGTTGTGGATACTTATTCAATAAATAATGAGTGATGGTAGACTTTCCCGCTCCCGAAGGTGCCGTAATAATTATGATCTTGTTTTGTGAATGGATCATGGCTTAGGTTTCATGTAAAGAAACAATTTATATAAATATCCTAGTAGTAAAATCAATTATTATGCTCAATTGGTAATTGTATACTTGCGGCTACCAAATCTTCTTTTACCTGCTGTAATACCAATTCGGGATGTGAAGCATAAAACAACTTAAGTCGCTTATTTAAGTTAGAAATTCCTATTCCCTGTCTAACTTTATCTTCATTTACTGTGATCTTACCATTATTGGTAACACAAATAAATATGTGATTTTCCATCTTTTTCACTTCCACAACTATGGTTCCCCCTTTTACTAATTTATTAATACCATGTTTGATAGCATTTTCAGCAAGTGTTAATAGTATACTTGGGGGTACTGTTACGTCATATATTACCGGTTCAATATCTACACAATATTCTAATCGCTCTTCAAATCTAATTTTTTCTAAAGCCAAATAATCTTTTACAATATCTGATTCTTGCTGAAGCGATATAAAAATTTGTTTTTCATAGTTTAAGGTATGCCGCAAAAGTTGTGATAATAAAGTTGTCGCATTTCTGGCTTGTTCCCCGTCAGTAATTATCAGAGATCGAATACTATTTAATGCATTAAATAAAAAATGTGGATTTAATTGTAGACGCAATATTTCCAATTGTGCGGTCTGTAATTCAAGCACAGTATGCAGTTGGCGCAAATCTGCTCTTGACTTATAGTACAAGAATTTAGAGATATGGTACATTAGTAACCAAACAACCAGGTATCGACTCCAGTTAATCACATTCATAAAAAAGTTTAGATTAAAAAAGCTAAGCTTTACTTTATGATTGATGAAATGATATAGAAAAGTGCCTGTTAATGGAATCAGTAAGGACAGAATTATCCAACTCACAATCATCCAAAAGAATTGAAAAATATAGGCTTGTCTGTTAAAATTAGAGTGATTGATAATATATCTGTAAAGATGCGTGAATAACATGGCTATAACTGTTAAGCACATCAGGGATAAATAATCTGGAACAGTAAAGAAACCTAAACCTACATAATTAATCAATTCATAAAACAACATAGCAAGCCAACCACATGCCTGGAAAATCCAGTATAGTTTTTTTCTGCTAATCTTGTCAATTCTAAAGTACTTGTTCATTATTTTATGGATTTGACTTTATCACCACCACAAATTTGCCATAAAATTGATATATAAAATATTTCTTTATTTGAGTGCCTCAATAAATGGATAAAAGCGCAGATTCAGGGATTGCCAACTTTATTATTCTCGCTCTTCTTCTAATTTTTTACTGTTTCTTCCAACAGCATAGAAAGGTTTTAGAGATTCAACTATTTTTTCAAAATGATGATCACCTAAATCAGCTCCATTCTTTGCATTCTGAAAATAAGAACGAGTTTGTTTTAAAATTTCATGGCCCACTAATAATCTTGCATCTTCAAGATGTCTTTTTACGGCATCTACTTCCACCATTAATTCGGTGTATTGTTCAAATAACAACATATAATTATTACAGGCTTGGATATCAACATAACTAGGTGCTGAGCTTGGACTCTTTCGCATTAACGCGATGGCTTTTAATGCAAAATCTTTTCTTTTTAAGTGTAATTTGAATAAACTTCTTCTTTCAGAGGGTAATAGTTTGACTTTATTCGGGATGGCACTTTTTATCGAGGCTAGATGCTGTTTAATAGCCAAAAGCTCTGAGCCAATAAAGCCTCGGAAATTAGACATTGTAGGGGTTTTAGCGTAAAACTGTAAACTAATATAAAATTGTTCAATTTCATCTGATTTGACGAATTTTTTTTGTACTTAAAATCAAAAGCAAATCTTAACTTGTTATTTAAAGATTGCTGCTTATGAGATTTCTCTGGAAACTCTATTTTCGTATTATTGGATGGAAAATTAGCGTGCAATTTCCTATTAATATACCAAAAGCAGTCATTATCGTTGCACCGCATACTTGTGTAGACGATTTATTTATTGGTCTTGCAGCTAGAAGTATTCTAAGATTAAAATCACTGCAGTTTTTCGGAAAGCAAGAACTATTCAAAGGACCCGGTGGATATTTGCTGCGTTATTTTGGAGGACATCCTGTTGATCGTTTTAGTAAAAAAAATATGGTTGAACAGGCCGTAGATCTTTTTAATAATCATTCCGAATTTTTATTAGCCCTTTCTCCCGAAGGAACTCGAAAGAAAGTAGAGCGCCTTAGAACCGGATTTTATTTTATCGCTCAAAAAGCAAATGTACCCATTGTGATGGTTGCATTTGACTATGCCAAGAAAGAAATTAGAATGGAAGAGCCCTTTTATACGAGTAAAGATGAGGCAGCAGACTTCAAAAAAATAATTAATTATTTCGCCCCTGTTCAAGGAAAATATCCTGAATTAAGTCTTTCACATTTACAAATTATTTGAAACAGTTTCCTATGACAGAATTGCATACCCCCCCTTCGATCATTGATAGCTTTTGTCGTTTCGAACAAACAAAGCCAGAGAATCTTTTTTTGGCTGAGCCAGTTAATCAAGTGTATCAAAATTTTAGTTGGCAATCTGCTGGTGAAGAAATTAGAAAAATGGTTACTGCAATTCATCAAATGGGGTTACATGAGGGAGATAAAATTGCGATACTAAGCAAAAACTGTGCTTATTGGATTATGGCAGATTTGGCTATTATGATGGCAGGCTGTGTGTCTGTTCCACTTTATCCTAATATAAGTCCTTACTCTTTAACAGAATTATTACTTCATAGCGATTCAAAATTGATCTTCTTAGGCAAATTAGATCATCCAGAAAAAATGCAAATTGCAATTCCTAAACACCTTATTCAAATATGTTTTCCTTTTTATCCGATTGAAAATTGTACAAGCTGGAAAGATTTTACCAAAGAGCAAAAACCATTTATTGGTAAACCAATACTTGATTTGGATTCTTTAGCCTGTATCATTTATACTTCTGGTACTACGGGACAACCCAAAGGCGTAATGCATACACATCGTGCGATGAATTTTGCTGTTGATTCTTTTCTTAAAACAAACCCGACCATTCAAACAGAAATATTTTTTTCATATTTACCACTATGCCATGTAGCGGAAAAAATGTTGGTTGAATGCGGTACCATTTTTACAGGCAGTACTATGTATTTCGTGGAATCGATGGACCGGTTTTCTGTAAATCTTCAAGATACACAACCTACTATGTTTCTCGCAGTTCCCCGTATTTGGGAAAAAATGCAAGAAGGTGTTTTGAAAAAAATGTCTCAGAAAAAACTCAATCGAATTTTATCTATTCCAGTAGTGTCGAAAATTTTTAAAAAAATAATTCGCAAAAAACTGGGTCTCTCAAGAGCACATTTTATTTTTACTGGGGCATCACCAATTAATAAAGCATTACTCGAATGGTATTCAAAATTGGGGATCATTATAATGGAAGCCTATGGAATGACTGAAAACCTTGCCCTCTCTCATGCAAATAGAAAAAATAATATACGATTCGGTACGGTTGGAAAGTCCTATCCTGAAGTGATTGTTCGTATTGCTACAGATCAAGAAGTGCAAGTGAAAAGTGAAGCTTCTATGAAAGGATATTATAAAGAACCAGCATTATCTGCCGCATGTTTTGAAGATGATTTTTTACGAACAGGAGATCAAGGGTCTATTGACTCAGAAGGCTATTTGACAATTACAGGAAGAATTAAAGACCAGTTTAAAACGAGTAAAGGAAAATATATCAGTCCGGCTCCAATAGAAAGTCAACTGCTTGCCCATAGTTTTATTGATCAAGCTTGTTTAGTTGGCCATGCCATGCCACATGCTATTGCACTTTGTATACTGTCTGAGTCTACAAAAAATGTAGAAAAAATTCAAATTACAAAAGATTTGATGACCTTTTTAAAAACTGTTAACGAAGAATTAGAGCATCACGAACAAATTGCAAAACTTGTGATACTTGCTGAAGAATGGACAATAGAAAATGGTGTTCTTACGCCAACTTTAAAAATAAAACGAAATATCATTGATAGCAAATACCAAACCAAATATGATGGTTGGGCTAATGCCAATGAATTAGTAATTTTTGGAACTTGAACTATATTATGTTGAATGATTTATTCAATAGTCGGTACTATACAATTTTTGGGTTAATTTTACGTTTAGAATCTTATCAACAGTTTAAAACAAAGAGATATGAAAATTAGAAACTATGTTGTGCTTGGTCTGAGTTCAGTTTTATTATTTTCTTGCGTTAGCCAGAAACAAATGAGACAAGCTGAAGCTAAGTATGGTGAATTAAATGGTGCTTACCTTGAACTACAAGGCAAATATCGCACACTTCAAGATGAACAAAATAAATGTAACAACCAAGTAAGCGAACTGAATACAAAAAAATCTGCTTTGGAGTCTTCTAATGCAGATTTAAAAAGTCAAATCGATTACCTAAAACAAAATAATAACACTGTTTTAAATCAGCTAAAAGATCTTTCTGTGGTCACTGGTTCTCAAGCAGAAAGTATTAAAAAGTCTTTAGAGAATATTGGTTCAAAAGATATTTATATCAAAGATTTACAAGGTTCTATTGCCCGTAAAGATTCTTTGAACATGGCTTTAGTGATGAATCTAAAAGGTGCTATCGGAAACCTAGACGATAAAGACATCAATATCAAAGTTGATAAAGGTGTTGTGTATGTAGATATTTCAGATAAACTTTTATTTAAAAGTGGTAGCTATGATGTAACCGATAGAGCAAAAGAAGTTTTAGGAAAAGTTGCTAAAGTTTTAAATGCTCAACCTGATATCGAATTTATGGTGGAAGGACATACTGATTCAGTTGCTATCAAAAGCAATGGTATTTCCGACAACTGGGATCTGAGTGTAAAACGAGCTACAACTGTTGTACGCATTTTACAAAACACTTATGGATTAGATCCTAAACGTATGACTGCAGCAGGCCGTGGTCAATATCTTCCTCTTGCAGATAATACTACAAATGAAGGTCGCGCTGCTAATCGCAGAACTAGAATTGTTATCTTACCACAATTAGATCAATTCTTCAAATTATTAGAGACTAAGAAGTAATAGATAGGCTAACTCGAATTCTACTGCCACCCTACAAAATAGGGTGGCTTTTTTTTAAAATTATTTAACGATTTTATTATATATATACCAATTTACTAAAAAGTTGTTTACTTTTATTTGTCCTCAACTTGGTTTATCCAGCTGAATTTAATTATCATTTTTATGTGGTTACTAAAGCGAGCCAATAAACCTAAAACAATAGCACTTACCTGGCTATTTTTTTTTCTATTTGCAACTATAAATACAAAGGCCGACACCCTACCAATTGCAAAAAAAGGGGTTCTAGATTTGCGTAAAACTGATCTTTCATCCACCACTATAAACATGAGAGGTGAGTGGGCATTTTATTGGCATCAATTGGTAACACCTGATAGTATTAATTCAAATACAGCTTTTACTGAATATCCCAATATGTGGAATGATACTAAGCTGAATGGTGTTCAACTTCCTTCAATTGGATATGCCACTTATTATCTGAAAGTATTACTACCAAAAAATAAAAACGATTTAGCACTTTTTATTCCTGATGTTTATTCGAGCTATCGACTTTATGTAAATGGAAAAGTCTTTTCATTGAATGGTATTCCAGATACCAGCAAAGCCACTTCGAAAGTTAATTGGTTTAGTAAAACACTTCCCCTGGAAATTGATAAAGACAGTCTTGTATTAGTTTTGCAAATTGCCAACTACTGGCATGCAAAAGGTGGCCCTTATAAAGAAATTACCATTGGTAATCGTACAAAAATGATACTCCAGGATGATAAAAGTAAATCCTACGATTTTTTGCTAACAGGCTGTTTATTCATGGGAGGCCTTTTCTTTTTTGGTCTCTACTTATTTGGAAAACACGATAAAGCTATTTTATACTTCTCACTATTTTGTATCTCATATAGCCTTCGAATTATAGGTGGTGGTGGTTATGAATTGCATCATATCTTCCCTAACCTACCATTTTGGTTTACTTTTCAATTAGAATATTTAAGTCTATATGCCAGTGCATTTACTTTTTCATTTTATACATGGTATCTATACCCTGAAGAATTTAATAAGAAGGTCTTAAAATTAATGATTGTCATTAGCATAGTATTCAGTGGTATTACCCTGTTTTTACCAACCATCTATTCTACTGCCGTCATTAATTATTTCTTGATTGCCATGTTGGTCTTTTTTCTATATGTTTTTTATGTCTACATTAAAGCCGCTCAGCATAATAGAATTGGAGCAAATTATTCATTATGGGGTACTTCTGTTGGCTTAATGGTTACTATATTAATTGTATTAGAGCATTTTGGAATTACAACTCCACAAAAAGGATTGATTTTTATCTGCTATTTCACATTTTTTTTCATTCAATCTTTAATACTTTCTTATCGATTTGCATTTGTTTTAAAGCAGTCTAAAAAAGAAGCGGAACAAGGGTTACAAGCAAAAAGCGAATTTCTTTCTACTATGTCGCACGAAATTAGGACGCCACTTAATTCTGTTATTGGTCTTTCCAATTTATTATTAAGAGATAAGCCTCGAAAAGATCAGGAAGAGTATTTGAATGTAATGGTATTTTCTGCTAACAATCTTTTATCTATAGTTAATAATATTTTAGACTACAATAAAATAGAGGCAGGAAAGGTAAATTTCGAATCAATTGAAATGGACCTAATTAAGATTTGCAATAACATTATAACTGGATTCAAAACCTATGCCAATGATAAGCAAAATGAATTGATATTAAATTATGATCTATCGGACCAGATTACTGTTTTGGGCGACCCTACAAGACTTACCCAAATACTCAATAACCTTTTAAATAATGCCATAAAGTTTACAAAAAAAGGAACAGTTAATTTTACAATAACAGTGCTTGATAAGACAACCGAAAACATTAAGATTCTGTTTATCATTCAAGACACTGGTATTGGAATTGATAAAAAACAACAGCAATTTATTTTTGAAAGATTTACCCAAGCAGATTCTTCCACTTCTCGAAGTTTTGGTGGCACTGGCTTGGGCTTAACAATTACTAAAATGTTGCTAAACTTACAAGGAATAGAACTTAAACTAGAAAGCGAATTAGGTAAAGGTTCCATTTTTTCTTTCACTCAAAGTTTTCCTTTAAGTAATAAACCTTCAATTAGCACCAAGCATTATCAGCAATTACCTTCGGAAGAAGATATGCCTTTAAAAAATATCGACATTTTGTTAGTGGAAGACAGTGATGTAAATATTTTAGTAGCAGTTAACTTTTTAGAAAGATGGGGCGCTAAGGTTGATGTTGCTTTAAACGGACAGGAATGTTTAGACATGATCGATTTAAATAAGCACAAGCTGATATTAATGGATTTGAATATGCCTATAATGGATGGTTTTACAGCTACAAAAATTTTAAGAGAAAGAGATATTACTATCCCTATTATTGCATTAACAGCAAGTCCACCAAAAGAAATAGAACAAAGAATTGAAAAAATTGGAATCAATGATGTGGTTGTAAAACCTTTTTTACCAGAAGAATTATTTAAAAAAATATTACACTATACCAATGTTTACAGATCGATGGATTTGGAATAAACTGTTTATGGAATAATTTCTTCAAATCCTCCTGTCTGTTTATTCTTACGAACATTATCCCAGGTAAAATAACGTCCATTCATTGCAACATAAACCCCATTTGGTAATGCCTGCACAAATGCTAAAGCACTTCCTAAATTGAATAATCCATCTGAACTACCAAATTTATAAGGAATCATGGCACCAGTTAATACAATTGTCTTATTCGTTGTTTCTTTTGCTAATACTGCTGCCGTTTCTGACATCGTATCTGTACCGTGAGTAATGATGATCTTGTCTTCATCTGAATTCTGACACTGGCGTGCAATTAATTGTCTGTCATCGTCTGTCATTTCTAAACTATCCACCATCATGAGAGTTCGTATATCCACATCTACTCTACACCTCCCTAATTTCAAAAGCTCATTAATATGTGTGTCTTTGAAATACAACTGTCCATTCAATTCATTATATTCCTTATCAAATGTGCCTCCGGTGATGAAAATACGTATTGACATATCATACTATACTTAAAAATTCAGTTAATTATAATTTATCATAAAGCGCACGTAGCTTTTCACGTGTCATGATCTTTTCCCAATCTTTGCCTAATGCGTTTTCCCAAAGTGGTTTCATTCCCATGGATACATTAATCATTTTTTCAAAATCATCTTCCGACAAGCCCTTACAAATTCCAACAGGAATTTCAATATTATTCTTCTCTACCATCCATTTAAACTCCTTTACACCAGCTGGATAATATTCTTCCAGATGATTCATAACAATGCAATTTCCGATACCATGTTTAGTTCCTAATAAATAGCTCAAACCATAACTCACAGCATGTGCTACACCTACTTGTGAATATGCAATACTCATACCCCCTGCATAAGAAGCCATCATTAATTGATCATCACTTTCTTCATCCCAATGATTCTTTTCAACATATATCTTCTGACATAATTGTAATGCCTTCTCGCCATAACTCTTACTAAATTCATTTAGAAAAGTTCCTTCTAAACTTTCAATACAATGGATATAACAATCCATTCCAGTATAAAAACGCTGATTAATAGGCACATCTTTAGTTAATTCCGGATCCAATACTATCTGATCGAAAGGAGTATAATCAGAATTCATCCCAAGTTTTCTTACCGGACCAGTTAACACCGTTGTTCTACTTACTTCAGCACCTGTACCACTTAGTGTAGGAATACCTACTTTATATACACCTGACTGTTTTACCAAATCCCATCCTTGGTAATCAGCTGATGATCCAGGATTATTCATCATTAAAGAAACTGCTTTTGCTAAATCCATTGCAGATCCGCCACCAATTCCTATAACCCCACTAATAGTTCCAAACTCGTCTTTCAAACCTTGCGCCAATTTATCTACCTGTGTTGTTTTTGGCTCATAGGTAACATCCACAAAAATGATCTTATCCTTACCTCTTAATGGAACTCGGCTAGCTAAAGGTTTACCTTCAAAAAAATGGTCTACCAAAAATATCATGGGTGCTTCGCCTTTACGATGAGGCACTAAAATTTCATCTAATTGGTTAAAACTGCCGCGGCCATATACCACATAGCTAACCATTTTAAAATTGCGAAAAGTTGACATAGATCACTATTTAAACTTAATTGATCATGCAAAGATACATCAATTCAAAAACAAGCTCACAATCCTAACATTTGTTTAAAACCAACTTGATTTCATTTTCCAGTAATGAATATTTTCGAACTGAATTGCTGAGCCGTTACTATAAAACTCCAATCCCGTTTCTGATTTACCTGGAAAAACCTGAGCAGTAAATACAACAGTTCCATCGGCAGTATAAATTTCAACAATCGATTCATCAAAGAAAATATGCAATTTAATTTTACCTTCTTTTGTTTTGAGTGAAGCTTCTTTTCTATTGATAGAAGCATATTTAGCATTAAAAGATTGATTAGTTTTTGATCTGTCGATAAATATTATTTCCTTAGCAGCATCATAACCTATTTCAAAATAATGCCCATTCCCAACTGCTAGTTTAATTCCTCCTATGGCATTTTTTGATGGAATCATGTTTAATTCCATTTCAAAGTTGTTGCCCGTTTGAGCTAAAATTAATTCTTTGGAAACAGTAGTATTCGAAATGCTTTCCTTTATTAAACGAAGATTTTCAAGAGCTGGAATAGGTTGTTGAACCAACACCCAATCTTCTCCTATTTTTTTTACAGACAGTTTTCTTGGTATCGACATAGCACTCTTCCAAGGTGCTGTTGGAATGGTATTCGCATATTCCCAATTATTTACCCATCCTATACTAATGGGTTGTTTATCTATAGTATTATGATAAGATACGGCAGCATAATAATCAGTACCGTAGTCTTGTTTGTGAATGGTAGAATTTGGTTTGTCAACCAAGAAATTCGTGCCATTAAATTCACCCACAAAATATTGCATGGTACTATTCTGAGAAGTGAATAAAACCCATTTAGTTTTTCCCCGCTCTCCTTCTATTGGCACTTGCATTAAATCGGGACATTCCCATACACCACTCAGATCTCCTGCCGGGCCAAAATTGCTTAACAGCTTCCATTCCTTTAAATTAGTAGAAGCATAGAAGGAAATTTGATGTTCGAGGGGTTGAGAAACGGCCATGATCCACTGTTTCTTGGCTTCATACCAAAAAACATTAGGGTCTCTAAAATCTTTTTTATGTAAATCTAAAACGGGATTCCCCTGATATTTTTTCCATGTTACACCTTCATCATTACTATAAGCTAATGCTTGTGTTTGCAAAGTTTCTGTATGCGCAGTATAGATAGCTACTAAAGGTTTTTTGTTATTCGCATTTGAAAAACCAGCACTGTTATCTTTATCAAGAACAGCAGAACCAGAGAATATCATCACTCCATTTTCTTCAGCAATTGCAATTGGCATTTCTTTCCAATGTATTAAATCTTTACTCGTTGCATGTCCCCAAGTCATATGCCCCCATTCGTTAGCAAAAGGGTTATGCTGAAAAAATAAATGATACAAGCCATTGCTGTATACCAATCCATTAGGATCGTTCATCCAATTCTTGGTCGGACTAAAATGGTACTGGGGTCGGTAAGTTTCTTTATATAAATTTTGTTCTTGAGCAACAATTTTTCCTGCAAAAAACAAGCCTAAGATTAGTATACTCTTGCGCATTTTTATTATTTAGTTGATTAGTTTTTTTTCTAATTCCTCTAGAGAAATATTTTTTGTTTCGGGCATACTCGTAATTACCCAAATCAATTGCAAGACCATCATTCCTGCAAAAAATGCAAAAATCGGCCAAGGATTTTCTTTAAATATCCCATTGTCCTTATCTAAAAAATAAGGGGTAACCAATGTGATTAATGCCGCAAACACCCAGTGAATACTTGCCCCAAATGATTGTCCGGCTGAGCGTATTTTATTAGGAAATATTTCAGAAATAAATACCCAAATAACAGCACCCTGACCAACCGCGTGGGCTGCAATAAACATCAATAAGAACGTCATTAAAAATATGGGACCTGTATGTGCATAGAATGCATATGACACTAATGATAAACTAATGATATAACCAAAAGACCCAATTAATAAAAGTGTTTTTCTTCCAAGACGATCAATCAAATACAATCCCACAAAGGTGAAAATCAAATTGGTACCACCGATCGCAATGGAATTGAATAAAGATTCTTTAGCTGCAAGTCCAGCTTTCTCTAATATTTCTGGTGCATAATATAAAATGAAATTGATACCAGACACCTGATTAAAAAAAGCAATTAAAAATGCCAAGAAAATAATCTTTTTGTGTTTGGCAGAGAAAAAATCAGAAACTTTTCCAGCAGAAGCTTCATGCTGATTGCTTTGGATAATACTCGCCACTTCGGCATCGATATCAACCACTCCAATTTGCAGCATCACTTTTTTAGCAGCTGCAAGATCACTTTTTTTAGTGATTAACCACCTCGGGCTTTCAGAAATCCCAAATACTAAAGCGGTATAAATAATGGAAGGAACAGCTAATACACCTAACATCCAGCGCCAGTCATTTGCTCCACCAAAACCTTGTAAAAAATAGTTTGATAAAAATGCAATCAAAATTCCGAATACAATATTAAATTGATAAAGAGCTCCAAGTTTTCCGCGCGTAGCGGGTGTTGAAATCTCAGATATATAAATAGGTGCCACAACTGAGGAAATACCAATGCCCAATCCTCCTATAAAACGAAAGAAAGAAAACATATAGGGATCGCTCGCAAAGGCAGATCCAAAAGCAGATATAGCAAATAGAATTCCTACCCAAAGCAATACTTTTTTTCTACCAAATTTTTCAGTTGGTATTCCTCCAAACAAAGCACCAATAACTGTTCCCCAGAGGGCCATCGACATGATAAAGAAACCGTGAAAAAGAGGGGAGGTATGCCAGAGTTCTTTTATAGGCTGGTTAGCGCCTGAAATAACTACCGTATCAAATCCAAAAATAAAACCTGCAAGGGCTACCACAATAGACCAGCGGAGAAGTTTGTTCTGATTCATAAGCAATCGTTATTTTGAAACAGAAAGATAGTAAAAGCCTTGCAAAATGTTTCAGTATAAAAATTACAAACGATTGCTGTTATTAATTGTCTATCAATTTACTTTAAAAGATTCGCAGCTTTGATCAAATCCTCTGGAGTATCAATTTCCACACCCATATAATTTGTTACAACCATTCGTAACGGGATACCATATTCTAAATACCGAAGGCATTCGATTTTTTCTGCTGCTTCCAAAGCTGTAATTGGCCAAGTGGTAAATTGCATGAGTGATTCTTTACGAAACGCATACACGCCAATATGTTCATAATATGTAATGGCTAACGATTTATCTCTTGGATAGGGAATTACACTTCTAGAAAAGTAAAGTGAATTCATATTACGATCAACAGCAACTTTTACATAGTTAGGATCTTCAATTAAAGTTTGGTCTTTCAATTCTTGCATTAAAGAAGCAACTTTCACAGTATCGCTATCCTTGCCCGAAAATGTAGCTAATAATTTTTCCAAAGGCTCCCTTTGAACAAATGGCTCGTCTCCTTGTACATTCACGATAATATCAACTTCCATATTTAATGCTGCTTCAGCAATTCTATCACTTCCGCTCTCATGTGTTTTAATGCTCATGATAGCCTTACCACCATGAGAATTGATCTCTTGAAAAATAATATCGCTATCAGTAACTACATACACTTCATCAAACAAACCTGTTGCTACTGTATTATCATAGGTATGTCTAATTACTGTTTTATCACCTAATAACTGCATTAATTTTGCCGGGAATCGAGTGGCTGCATAACGTGCTGGAATAAATGCGGCGATCTTCATAAAAACGATTTATGCAAAGATGGGGTGAAACAACTAATAATCCGTTTTCACTTGGCTATCAAAAGGAATTTTCAGCTGGAAGGCTAAATTCTCATCCCTACTGTTGTCTAAAATATCAAGTCCATATTGAATTTGGTCAATAGGTGTATAATTATAAGTCTTGAATAATCTATCCCAAATAGAAAAAATATTACCATAGTTACTGTCAGTTTGAGGGCGCACAATATGATGATGCACCTTGTGCATATCAGGTGAAACTATCACCCATCCAATGGCGTTATCTAACCATAATGGCAATCGGATATTTGCGTGATTGAACTGTGATAGAACTGCACTTAAACTTTGGTACATCATCAATAACCACATTGGAGCGCCACAAATCAAAACAGCAATCATTGCAAAAACTGCACGAAAAACACTTTCTCCTGGATGATGTCTATTCGCTGTTGTGGTATCTACATGCGTGTCTGCATGGTGTACCATATGAAATTTCCACATCCACTTTACCTTGTGTTCAATCAAGTGAATGAGGTAAGCTCCTATCAAATCCATTAATAATAATCCAAGAATCATAAAAATCCAAAGAGGCATTGATACTAATTGCATCAACCCAAAATGATGACCGATTGCCCAATCACTTGCTTTTACAATCAATAAAGCAAAGGTAAAATTGATAATGATAGTGGTGAGCGTAAAGAAAATATTAAGAGAGGCATGCTTCCATTTATTATACTTAAAACCAAATAAAGGGAAAAAGCTTTCGATAATCCAGAAAAAACTAATACCACCAGCTAATATTAATGCACGATGCAGACTGGGTATATGTTCAAAATAATTCACAATTGATTCAATCATGTGGGCAAGCAATTTTCATTCAATATACAAACATAATTGTTTTCAAGATTTATCAAAACACAAAAAAACCGTCTCGGGAATTCGAGACGGTTACCTATATAGAAAGGTTATTCTAATTATTTAACATCAATGGCATTACTAACATAAGCAAGTCTTCTCCTTCAGCCTGTTCAGTTGGTTTAATTAAACCTGCTTTAGTAGGAGTTGATAATTCCATTTTAACATCATTAGTATCCGCTGCATTCAACATCTCAATTAAAAATTTGGCATTGAAAGCAATTTGAAGGTCTTCTCCATCATATTGACAATTCATACGCTCATTTCCCTCAAAGCTAAAGTCAACATCCTGAGCAGCCAATTGCAATTCGCTACCACTGATATTCAAAGCAACTTGATTAGTGCTTTTATTTGAGAATACATTTACACGACGTAATGCACCTTGAAAATCGGATTTGCTAACAATTAATTTATAAGGATTGTCTGTTGGAATCACCACTTTATAATCAGGGAAACGAGCATCTATCAAACGACAAATCATTTGGGTTGAGCCGTGCTGAACAAAAAGATGGTTATTATTATAACTGATGGTTAGTTCGTCATCATTATCAGGCAATGCATTTTTTAAAAGATTCAATGGCTTTTTAGGAACTATAAAAGAATCTACTTTAGTAGCTTTAGTATCGGTACGTTTATACCTTACTAACCGATGAGCATCTGTAGCAACAAATTGCACGTAGTCTTTAGTGAGTTCAAAGAAAACACCAGTCATTGCCGGGCGAAGATCATCACCACTTACTGCAAACAAGGTTTTATTAATTGCAGTTAGTAAAGCACTGCTAGACATATTAAACCCAGTAGTATCATCAGCAGAAGGTTCTTTTGGGAAATTATCCGGATTTTCACCCATCACTTTATATTTACCATTATCGCTGGTAATCTCCACAGAGAAGCTCTTATCGATATTGAAAGTCAAGGGTTGTTCCGCAATATTCTTCAAAGTATCCAAGAGTATTTTAGCCGGAATACAAACCTTTCCATTCACTTTACTCTCTACATCCATCTGAACTCGCATAACGGTTTCAAGGTCAGTAGCTACAACACTTAATTTTTTGTCCTCAATTTCAAAAAGGAAGTCTTCCAGTATTGGTAATACTGTATTTGCATTAATAACACCACTAATTTGTTGCAGGTGTTTTAACAAAGAGGAGGAAGAAACAATGAATTTCATTCTGCATATTTATGTTCCAACAAACCTAGTGCAAAATGTTAATATTCCCTCGATAGAAATAGGGGTTTCTGCCAATAATGCAATTAATGTGAATGAGTTGTGGATTGAATACGACAATCTTATCCCGGCACTGAAAGTAGTAAGCGGTATTTTTCCTTATTAATGGGTTTTATTACATAGTCCGTAACGCAGGCAAAGCTTTTAGATCTTTCCATATCACTATCATCCACGGAAGAACTTACAACGTAAATTAGAATCTTTTTAGGGAGGGAATAATATATTTTATCAAACAATTCTAAGAAATTCCAGCCATTCAAGATGGGCATATTGATGTCTAAAAATATTACATCCGGAAGGATATCAATATGTTGATTTTCAGGGGCTAAAAAAAAATCAATCGCCTCTTGTCCGTTAAAGAAAGTAATGATTTTGCTAGTAAGCTGGGTAGCTTCTAGAATCATTTTTGAAGTGAACTGATAGACCTTATCGTCATCAATTAAACAAACATTATACTTTACAGTACTCATAGAAAAAGGTTATAACTACCTTCGTAAAATTTAACAAGGGGTTATCTACAAATATAATATTCTTTATTTTCCTTTTTCAAAGAATTTGTTTTGATAAAAAATTATACACCAGAACAGGCATTTCAAAAATTGAAGCAATACTGTGCATATCAGGAAAGGAGCCATTATGAAGCAAAAGAAAAACTCTATTCATTCGGATTACACAAAACAGAGGTAGAAACCCTTTTATCGAAACTTATAGAAGAAGACTATCTGAATGAAGAAAGATATGCTATACTTTTTGCTGGCGGACACTTTCGAAGTAAAAAATGGGGTAGAATTAAAATTAATGCTGCACTTCAACAAAAGAAAGTAAGTTCATTTAATATCAAAAAAGGATTGAAAGTAATTGATGAAGCAGATTATCGCAAATGCTTGCTACAGCTAGCTTCCACTAAATGGAGTTCCATAAAATCTGAACAATGGATTAGCAGAATGGCCAAAACAACCAACTACCTTTTGCAAAAAGGTTATGAGTCGAACTTAATTCAAGATGCCATTGCACAAATCCGATCAAAAGAAAAATAGTAATATTATAGTCAACTTTCACATCAATTTATGCATGCACTATCTGTAACCCTGATTCAAACTGCTCTTTATTGGGAGGATAAGAATCGTAACCTCGCCATGCTGGAAGATAAAATAATGGGGATAGACGAAAAGACAAACCTGGTTATTTTACCTGAAATGTTCTCTACAGGTTTTAGTATGAGGCCTACTGTTTTGGCAGAAACTATGGACGGTCAAACGATTGAGTGGATGAAAAAGATATCGAATGCTAAAAAAATAATTGTAACCGGAAGTATCATTATTGAAGATAATGGCCACTATTTCAACCGTTTAATTTGGATGTTACCCAATGGGAATTATGGATTTTACGATAAGCGTCATTTGTTTGCTTATGCTGGAGAAGACCAACATTATACCGCAGGGAATAAGCGACTCATTACCAGTGTTAATGGATGGAAAATTAATTTACAAATCTGTTACGATCTACGCTTCCCCGTTTGGGCACGCCAACAATCCAATGAATCTCCTGAATATGATTTAATAATTTATGTGGCTAACTGGCCTGAAAGAAGAAACCATGCCTGGAAAACACTGCTTACTGCACGTGCTATCGAAAATCAATCTTATGTCATTGGCGTTAATCGAGTTGGGGAAGATGGTAATCAAATCAATCATAGTGGCGATAGTATGTTAATTGATCCTCTTGGAAATATTCTATTCTCAAAAGAACAGGAAGAAGTGATTCATAGTTTTGTATTAACCAAAGATTCGCTCAACCAAACAAGAAATGAATTTCCATTCTGGAAAGACGCAGACCAATTTAATATTTTACAAGACAATCCAGATGCATAAAAAAACCATTCTTGCAAAGCAATTATTTACAGGCAATAATTGCTTACACAATCAGACATTAGTTATTGAAGATAATAGAATCACTGAAATATTTCCCTCTGATGAATTCATTACTAATCATACAAATAGTTATGATATAGTTGCACCTGCTTTTTTAGACATTCAGATTTATGGCGCTCATGATAAATTATTAGCTGTATATCCAACAGCAGATACAATTTTCCCTTTGTACGATTATTGTAGCAAAGGGGGCGCATCTCATTTTGTAGTAACCGTTGCTACCAATAGTAACTCTGTTTTTCGCGCATGCATTGATGCAGTAAAAGATTATTGGCATCAGGGTGGAAAAGGTTGTCTTGGTTTACATGTAGAAGGACCTTGGATTAACGCTTCCAAAAAAGGTGCTCATTTAGAACAGTTCATTCATGAACCCTCAATTAATGAAGTAATAGATTTGTTAGAATATGGAAAGGGTATTATAAAGATTATCACACTTGCACCAGAAGTTTGTAGCCAAGAAATTATTCAATACATCCAATCATCAGGTATCATAGTATCTGCTGGGCATAGTAATGCTACATATCATGAAGCCACAGAAGCGTTCGATAATGGTATCGAAACAGCCACGCATTTATTCAATGCGATGAGCCCACTTCAACATCGTGCACCTGGTTTTGTTGGGGCAATATTTAATCATCCAACAGTGATGTGTAGCATCGTACCAGATGGATACCACGTTGATTTTGAAGCCATAAAAATTGCAAAAAAACAAATGGGTGATCGATTGTTTGTGATAACAGATGCAGTTGCAGAAACGTCTGTTGGACCTTATCCGCATCATCTGGTTGGCGATAGATACGAATCAAATGGCATCCTCAGTGGCTCTGCACTTACGATGTTATCCTCTGTAAAAAACCTGGTAGATAAAGTTGGCATCCCATTGGAAGAAGCATTAAGAATGGTAAGTACCTATCCTGCAAAAGCTATTCATAGAAGTAAAAGCCTAGGAAGTATTGCAATTGG
>CAIJZG010000287.1 GCA_903825065.1 uncultured Bacteroidota bacterium | reverse complement strand
TTTAAGTGCTGGGTATAGAATGCAAATGAGTGATGATATTTCTTTTCTTCCTTCGGCTCTAATAAGATATATCAGTCCTTTACCAATTGGCTTTGACATCAATGCAAAATTCCAATACCAAGATTTAATGTGGATTGGTGCTAACTATAGATATCAAGATGGATTTGCTGCAATGATTGGAATAAATATCAATCGGGGTCTTAATATTGGCTATTCATACGATATGCAAACTTCACAATTAAATACGGTAAGTAAAGGCACACACGAAATACTCATCGGATTTCTAATTGGTAATAAATACGGTGATTGGTGTCCTAGAAATTTATGGTAACCAATAAAAATTGTGCAAAAAAATAACCCGTCTCGATTTCTCGGACGGGTTATTTTTTATAGATCAGTTTAATTATTTCTTCGACTCTTTAGAGTTGATCATAATATGAATATTTTCCTTCCCTTTTAAGTATGGTGCATATGAAGCAGCTTTAACTGAATCAACTTCTTTACCGTTGATCTGTAATTTACCATCTTTCAAATCGATGGATATATTACCATCATTTGATAAGCCATCTTTTTTTACAGCTTCAATCAATGATTGCAGATTATCGTTGTCTGCTTTTATAACGAAAGTTTTACTAGAATCAGTGCTATTGTTAGTTGCAGTCATTTTAATTTCAACAACTTTTTCAGAATTAATAGTTGCAGCACTTGTTTTGTGTAACTGAGCTAAAGTAGGAGCAATTACTAATGAAACGATCGACATCAATTTAATTAAGATATTCATAGAAGGTCCTGAGGTATCTTTAAAAGGATCACCCACAGTATCACCAGTTACTGATGCTTTATGTGGTTCTGATTTTTTATAGAATACTACGCCATTAATTTCAACTCCTTTTTCAAATGATTTTTTTGCATTATCCCAAGCACCACCTGCATTGTTTTGGAACATTCCCATTAATACACCACTAACGGTTGCACCTGCAAGGAATCCACCCAATACTTCTGGTCCGAATATAAATCCAATAATTAATGGAGATAAAATTGCAATAGCGCCAGGTAACATCATTTTTTTCAATGATGCTTCTGTAGAAATTGCCACACATTTATCATATTCAGGTTTACCTGTACCTTCCATAATTCCAGGAATGGTGCGAAATTGACGACGAACTTCTTCTACCATTGCCATGGCAGCTTCCCCTACAGCACGAATAGCTAATGAGGAAAATATAAATGGAATCATTGCGCCAACAAATAATCCAGCTAATACATCAGCATGATAAATATCGATTCCTTTAATACCGGCAATACCAACGAATGCAGCAAATAAAGCCAAGGCAGTAAGAGCAGCTGAAGCGATTGCAAAGCCTTTTCCAGAAGCTGCAGTAGTATTACCAACTGCATCAAGTATATCCGTTCTTTCACGAACTTCTTTTGGCAATTCACTCATTTCTGCAATACCTCCTGCATTATCTGCGATAGGACCAAATGCATCAATTGCTAATTGCATTGCAGTAGTTGCCATCATACCAGCTGCAGCAATAGCAACACCATATAATCCAGCACAAGCATAAGATCCATAAATTCCACCTGCTAAAACAAGAATTGGCAATAAAGTACTTTCCATACCTACAGCTAATCCACCAATAATATTTGTAGCGTGGCCAGTAGAAGATTGACGAATAATACTCATTACCGGGCGCTTACCCATAGCAGTATAGTATTCCGTAATCATACTCATTAATGTACCAACAGTTAAACCAACTAGAATTGCATAGAAAATTTTATTCGGAGTGAAATCAAAACCTCGTAACAACATATGTTCAGGCATCAAATAATTCACTAAGAAATAACAAGCAATTGCAGTCATAATAATAGAACCCCAATTACCCATATTTAAAGCACTTTGAACTTTTTGAGTACTTAATCCAACATTATCACTCACTCTCACAAAGAAAGTAGCTATAATAGAAAAAATGATCCCGATAGATGCAATCAGCATTGGTAATAGGATAGGAGACATTCCTCCATAATTATCAACTAATGCAACTCCACCCGCCCCGGTTACTTCTCTTCCTAATACGATAGTAGCTAAAACAGTTGCCACATAGCTACCGAATAAATCGGCACCCATACCTGCAACATCACCTACGTTATCCCCAACGTTATCTGCAATTGTTGCAGGATTACGAGGATCATCTTCGGGAATACCAGCTTCCACTTTTCCTACTAAATCTGCTCCTACATCAGCAGCTTTAGTATAAATACCACCACCAACACGTGCAAATAATGCGATGCTTTCAGCACCTAAAGAAAATCCAGTTAAAACTTCAATAGCTCTTTTCATTTCTTCGCTATCAACAGCTTGAGTTGGAGCGAAAACCATTTTCAAAATAATGAAAAGACTACCTAAGCCTAAAACTGCTAAGCCCGCTACACCCATACCCATTACAGAACCACCTGTAAAAGACACTTTTAAAGCCCTGCTTAAGCTTGTTCTTGCAGCTTGTGCTGTACGAACATTCGCTTTAGTTGCCACTTTCATACCAATGAAACCAGCTAACGCACTGAAAAATGCACCCATAATAAAGGCAAGTGCAATAGTCCAATCGCTATTTTTATCACTGTATCCCATGATACCTAATAATAAAGCAACGATTACTACGAAATAACCTAGGATCTTATACTCTGCTTTCAAGAAAGCCATAGCACCTTCTGCTATATAAGTACTGATTTCCTTCATGCGTTCGTTACCCGCATCTTGTTTTGAAACCCAATTAAATTTAATTAAAGTGTAGAGTAAACCTACAATACCCATTGCTGGCACAGCATAAAACAAAAGTTTGTCCATAAACAGTTAGTCTGTTAGTTTAAAAATGAAGTCTGCAAAAATAGGGGGAAAACGAATAGTTAGCATCCTATCAGGCATTTATTGCCGCAGTTGTTCTAAAACGTCAAAAAATGTAAATTATTATTGTTCCAAACTCGTTGTATCTGGAGTACCTGTAAATACTGAACTCATTTTACCGGCAGACCATATATTTCGATTGAATTTATTACCAAGAATAATCACTGTTGCTGAATCGCTCAACAATCTTTTAAATACTGCATTATTACCATGCCACCATCCATTATGGTATACTACGGTTGGATCAGGTGGGTTAATATAAAGATGCCAGCCAAGGCCATAATTTTTTTGCCCTCTTTTTTAAATCAGTGAAATTTTCTTCATCGGAAATTCGCAAATCATCAGCATGAT
>CAIJZG010000286.1 GCA_903825065.1 uncultured Bacteroidota bacterium | reverse complement strand
TCAATAAACATGATTACAAAAAGCATAGGAGGTGGCACTCCTGCTAAAATACAAATGGAAGTTCTTATTAAATCAGCATAGGGTGCTTCCAAGAAAAAATGCGCATAAGATATAGATAGGTTCATGGATTCAGGTGCATGGTGGGTGGAATGTAAGCACCAGAAAAGCCTCACTTTATGAGCCAGATAGTGATATACAAAATGAGCAAATTCCCATACGATATAGCCATAAATCAACCAATACCAGGTAAAAGAAATATGAATCAATGCATATCTTTCTAAGAATCCTATACATATCATCGTCATGCCTAATGAAAGATATCTGCCTAATACTGAATTCAGCAAGTAGCTGAAAAAAGGTATTTTATAATTAACTACATTAAATTTTTTATATAATAAACCTCTTATCAATTCCAACACTAAAATGAAGGGTAAGATTGGGGCTATAACAGCTGTAAAACCATCATACGTTAATAGTGCTGAATAGTTGCCATTTTTGATTATGGTGGTTAAACCATCTAAACCAAGAAATCCCCAAATTTGTTCGTATATAATTTTGATGATATTCATAAATTGAATATAAGATAATAATTAATTCGCAATTGAGGAAACAGGCTATTTTCATTACCAAAATTTAATCAGTGTTATATGCAACAAACAGTTTTTAATATGTAATTACTGCCATATTGAATATTAGAACTTTGTGATCTAATATTTATATATGAAAGCAAATATCGGATTATCCTCAAAGAATATTCAACAAGTAGTTACTGAATTATCAAAGTTGTTAGCAGATGAATTTGTGCTTAGTATCAAAACAAAACATGCACACTGGAATACTGAAGGGAACGACTTTTATAGTAAACATTTATTTTTCAAAAGCCAGTTTGATCAATTAGATCAAATTATTGATGATCTAGCAGAAAGAATTCGTTCACTTGGTCATTATACTCCGGGAAGTATAAAACAATTTCTACAATTGACACATCTAACAGAAGTGAGCGGGGAAGATAACAATGAAAGTAAATCCTATATCAAAGATTTATTGATGGACCATGAAAGCATCATTATTCATTGTAGAGAAAGTATTAGTCATTTTGGAAACAAGTTAGGAGATTTTGGGTCTGCTGACTTTGTTACCAAGATAATGGTGGATCACGAAAAGATGGCATTCTTGCTTCGAGCTGGTTTGTGATATAGGATAATAAAAATACTATAATTTGATAGAGGACATTCCTCCATCCACGTGAATAATTTGTCCGGTAATCCAAGTTGATTGATCGCTCAATAAAAAGCAGGCCAAGTTTGCAATATTTTTTGGTTCTCCAATTTTTTTTAAAGGATGTCGTTGTGCATTGGCAGCTATTTTTTCTTCAGAGTTTAAAAAGGTTGCCGCTAGTGGTGTATTTGTGATGGAAGGTGCGATACAATTCACTCTGATTTTAGGTGCCAGCTCAGCTGCTAATGCTTTGGTAAGCCCTTCTATAGCCCCTTTAGAAGATGCAACCACTGTATGAAAATTAAATCCGGTTTGCACAGCCACCGTTGAGAACAAAACGATGGAAGCGGTACTTGCATTTTTTAAACGAGGTAAAACTTGTTGTATTATTTTGATGGCACCAATAACTTGCAACTCGTAATCTTTGATAAAATCATCCGGGTTAATTCTAGCAAAAGGCTTCAATAATATGGCACCTGGGCAATAAATTAAACCATCGATGATTTCAGGTAAAAAACTAAAATCATGTTGCGCATTTAAGACATCCAAATAGAAATATTGAATATTTTGTTTCGACTCCTTAGTATTGCTTTTATACGATGCAAATACGCAGTTTTCTTTTTGGAACAATTCATCGGTAATTGAGGCGCCTATTCCAGATGAGCCTCCGATAACTAGATAGTTTTTCATTTCAATTCTAATAACATAAATGGGTTGAATTGGTTTATTTTGTTTAATTAAAAATCAAAATAGTTCATATTTATTTTGCCCGCAAAATCTTATTTTTTGAAAAAAGGCATTAATTCTGTTTAATATTACTGAATATTTTCACCGCTTCTATTACACATTGTGCCTGATAAGTTACATGTATCACTGATTTAAGCTTTAATAATTGAGTTTTATTTTTTTT
>CAIJZG010000285.1 GCA_903825065.1 uncultured Bacteroidota bacterium | reverse complement strand
TTGAATTACTACTTTTTTCGGGCATTGGTTTCACTCATTTTGAATTTAAAAATTTACAACTACACGCTCTTCCAAATGGTATTAGCGGCATATTCGCAGCGCTTCCATTTGCCATTTGGTTTTTTTTATGAATTGAAGGTGTGGCCAATGTAGCTGAAGAAACCATTCGTCCGCAACGACCCATCTTAATAGGAGTCGGTTCTGCTATCCTTACCTTGATCTTATTATGCCTATTCACTTTCACAAGTGCCGTTGGTGTTGCCGGCTGGGAAGCTATTGTATATAAAGCCGACGGTACTTCATCCGACTCTCCGCTACCATTAGCACTAGCCAGAATTGTTGGTAATAATAATTATTTATACCATCTATTAATTACGATAGGGCTATTGGGATTAATTGCCTCTTTTCATGGTTTAATGCTTGCGGCAGGAAGGTCAACCTATGAATTTGGAAAAGTAATTTTTAAGGATTCGGTAATCGGAAAAATACATCCTAAATATAATACCCCCAGCTATGCGTTACTTCTGAATATGGGCATTGGCATCGTGGCCCTGTTTAGTGGAAAAACAAACGAGATCATTACTATGGCAGTCTTTGGTGCACTTAGTTTATACATCATCTCCATGGTGTCGATGATACAACTCAGGCGTAAAGCACCAGAATTAGAACGCCCTTTTAAAGTTCCTTTTTATCCATTATTTCCAATAATTGCATTGATCATTTCCACTGTGTCTTTTATTTCCATGATCATTTTTAATATTGCACTGGCTGCCTTATTTCTGTTCATCATGATTTTCTGTTTTGTGATCTATAAGTTTTTCACAAGAAAGAAAAATAAAAATTCAACTTCAATCGTATGACAACTAAAGAAATTATCCAGTATGTAAAAAATCATCCTTCTGGAAAAGTAAAAATTGCCATCGCCGATATCGACGGAATATTAAGAGGTAAATATATTTCAACAGAAAAGTTTTTGTCTGTCGTAGAAAACGGAATGAGCTTTTGTGATGTAATTTTTGGATGGGACCTGCAGGATGCACTATATGATAAAGAATCCATCACAGGTTGGCAAAACGGCTTCCCCGATCATCCGGCATTACTTGACCTTACAAGTTTTAGAAAAATTCCCTGGGAAAACGATCTGCCATTTTTTTTAGCTGAACTGGTAGATGCAAAAGGAAAGCCTTCTCCAATATGTCCCAGACAATTACTAAAATGTCAAATAGCCGTTTCAAAAAAAATGGGCTACAACCCTGTGTTTGCACAGGAATTTGAATGGTACAATTTTGCAGAAACGCCGCTATCGGCGCAGCAGAAAGACTACAAAAATTTGCAGCCACTCACTCCGGGTATGTTTGGCTATTCTATCTTACGTACTTCTTTAGAGAATAAATTTTTTAACGACCTTTTTGAATTGCTTACCAAATTCAATATTCCTATTGAAGGATTACATACCGAAACAGGACCAGGAACTTTTGAAGCAGCTATTAAATATGCTGATGTGCTGGAAGCTGGCGATCGCGCGGTATTATTTAAAACAGCCGTAAAAGAAATAGCTTATAAGAATGGCGTGATGGCAACTTTTATGGCGAAGGTGAATGAAAATTTACCCGGCTGTGGCGGACATGTGCACCAAAGCTTATGGGACCTGGAAAATAAAAAGAATCTTTTCTTTCATGATAAGGATCCAAAAAAATTAAGTGACACAGCAAAACAGTATATAGCCGGACAATTGCATTGCCTGCCCTTTATCTTGCCTATGTTTGCACCTACTATCAATAGTTATAAACGATTAGTGGAAGGTGCATGGGCTCCTACCACACTCACCTGGGGTTTTGATAACAGAACAGTAGCACTAAGGGTTTTAGCAGGAAGCGATAAAGCAACAAGAATAGAAACAAGAGTTATTGGTGCCGATGTAAATCCTTATTTAGCAATGTCGGCATGTTTGGCTGCAGGCTTATACGGTATAAAAAATAAATTGAAATTAAAAACAGCTGCCACTGTTGGAAATGGATATAAAAATGTGACTGATGGAAAAATTCCTTCCACATTAATTGAAGCCACACTGCAAATGAAAAATTCAACTGTTGCCAGAGAACTATTTGGTGAAACATTTGTCAATCATTTCACCATGACAAGAGAATGGGAATGGAGACAACATTTAAAAACAGTGACCGACTGGGAATTTAAAAGATATTTTGAAATTATATAACTAAACAAACAATGAGATTCGACAAAGTAGTTCAGTATAATTTTCCAACAACCATCCGTTTTGGTGCAGGAGCAATACATGAATTAGGTGATTATTTAAAAACAAATGGTTTACAAAAACCTTTGATTGTTACCGATCCTATTATTGCTCAACTGGATTTTTTTAAAAAAATAGTACAAGACTTAGGAGCAAAAGGAATTTCAGTAGAAGTGTTTTATGATATTCATAAAAACCCTGTGAAATCTGATGTATACAAAGGAGGCGATGCTTACGATCAAACTAATAGAGATTCAATAATTGGTATTGGAGGTGGCGCTGCACTGGATGTAGCAAGAGCCATCGTATTAAGAGTAAACCACCGCGAAGACCTGTTTGTTTATGATGATTTAATAGGAGGTGATATTTATGTAACCAATGAAGTACCTCATTTTATTACCATTCCCACCACGTCAGGAACAGGAAGTGAAGTTGGAAGAAGTGCCATCATTGCTGATGATATCACACACCAAAAGAAAATTCTGTTTTCACCAAAACTGCTGGCCAAAATAGTATTTGCCGACCCTGAATTAACTATGGGCTTACCTCCTGCAGTTACAGCAGCAACTGGTATGGATGCACTCACCCATAATATGGAAGCATATATTGCAAAAAACCCACACCCCATGTGCGAAGGAATTGCATTAGAAGGTATGTCATTGATTGCACAGTTTATAGAAGCTGCAGTAAATAAACCAACCTTAGAAGCAAGGAGTAATATGTTGATTGCATCAATCATGGGTGCAGTGGCATTTCAAAAAGGGCTAGGTGTTGTTCATTCAATGGCGCATCCGCTTTCTTCATTATTAGATACACATCACGGACTTGCTAATGCAGTAAACTTGCCTTATGGTATGGAGTTTAATATAGAAGGTTGTGAATCTCAATTTAAGCGGATGGCAAAAACACTGGATCTTAAAGAAGAGAACGGAAAAGCTGTGGTGGATTATTTATTTGAATTAAATACAAGAGTGGGCATCCCACATCATCTGAGTGGTATAGGTGTTAAGGAATCGCATATTGAAACACTTGCCGATCTGGCTTTTGCAGATTTTGCACATCCCAATAATCCTAAGCCGGTTACCAGAGAAAACTTTAAGGATCTTTATTTGAAAGCTTTATAGCATATGAAAAAAATAGG
>CAIJZG010000284.1 GCA_903825065.1 uncultured Bacteroidota bacterium | reverse complement strand
GATAAAATAGGCTTCCCGGATTTTGTTTTGCTTCCTGCTATCACCCAACCATTTGAACCAAAGAAAGGTGGAAACATTAAATTATTTTGCATCGCAGTTACTTCTTTAGCCATTGTAGTTAGCGTATTGGAAGCATTTTGCATGGATTTATTTTCACCAGCTTGAACCGGGATCTTGTGTAAAGAATCTGGCCAACCATTTAAAACATCATTAAAATAATCCATTCCGTATTTACTTGCAATTTGTGATGCAACTGCTTCAGAACGGAAAGCACCAACAAAAGTATAGCCCATATATCCAACAATGATTTCCATGTCTTCCAAAGTGAATTCTGTTTTTGGAATACCAGCGATGGTAAATTCTATAGGCGTTTTTCCAACTTTAATATATTGATTGATCCCTTTTAAATAGGCTTTAGCTGCTTTTACAAATGGCGCATTGGGATCTTTATAAACAGTTGCTAAAGTTATTTTAGCTTGTTCTCTAAAACTGAGCATTCGAAAAAACTTATCGCTCTGCAAAGCTTTCTCACCAAATAGTTCAGATAATCTTCCATCGGCTAAACGACGCAAAACTTCCATTTGAAATAAACGATCTTGTGCGTGTACATAACCAAATGCATAAAAAAGATCTTCCTCGTTTTGAGCATAGATATGCGGAATTGCATAGTTATCATATAATACTTCCACTTGCGATTTTAAACCTGGAAGTTGTAAGTTGGATTCGTATCTAGGCTGAAGCGTTCTTAAATAATAATAAACACCACCAATAAGCAAAAAAATGAAAACTAGAAGTACAATTAGTATGCGTTTAAAGAATTTCATGACAAAAAATTGATGTTTATAAATAGTGAAGACTACGGTAATTAAAGACCCATATGTATTTTCGAAATTAAACTGATTTTATTTCCATTTTTTAAAAGCACTTAGAAAAGATTTTGCTTCATCCATAACAATTAACTTTCCACTTATTGCTGCTCGCTCTAATAAAAATTGATCCCAATTTTCTGTTCCCTGCCAAAACGCTTTTTTAATTTCACTCATTGCCTGATAGCTAGAAGCAGATAGCGTAAAAGTCAACTTTTCAATAGCCAGATCCATTAAATGGATGCTAGGGAAAATATGATTGTATAATCCTTTCATCATCGCCCATTCTGCCGAACGAAAATTGGTGGCGTCGATTGCTAATTCATACGTGGCAGATTTTCCTATTTTTCGTTCAATAGCAGGCGATACAACAAAGGGGCCAATACCCACTGCTAACTCTGATAGTTTGATAGATGCTTCTGTGGTTGCATAAGTATAATCGCAACATGCGGCAAGACCAACACCACCTCCGATTGCTTTTCCTTGAATACGGCCTATAATAAACTTGGGGCATTTGCGCATCGCATTAATCACTTTTGCAAAGCCACTAAAAAAAACAAGCCCTTCCTCTTCATTTTGTATTAATAATAACTCATCAAAGTAAGCGCCAGCACAAAACGATTTGTCACCCGCAGTTTTCAGTATAAGAACTTTACAATGTTGGTCAGACCCTGCCTTCTCAATATTTTCAGCTAATTGAGCCAATATATTTATAGGCATAGAATTATGTTGGGGTGTAAAAAATTCTATAGTGCCAATATTATTCAATACTTGGTAGCTAACATAGGGTTTCTGAATCTGCTGCATGTTTAAAATTTATTCTTGATTTAACTTTGCAACCATTGTTAAAATAGTAGCGATACCAACGATTTCATTTTCATTATCCAAAATCTCTACTAACCATTTTACAATCCCTTTATCAATATCGGATAATTCTTTTTTAGATTGAGAGATTTTTTCCTTACATGAAAATCTTACTTGAATACTTGTACCTACATATACTGGCTTAGTGAATCTTAATTCATCTATTCCATAATTTAAGAGGACAGGATTTTTTTCATACCCATCAACAAATAAGCCAGCTGCTGCACTCATGATAAAATATCCATGAGCCACTTGCTTGTCGAACATAGTTCCTTGAAAATCTGTTTCAGCTAAATGCGCATAAAAATGATCCCCACTTAAATCCGCAAATGCATTAATATCTTCTTTTGTGATCACTCTTTTATCGGTCATAATTTGATCACCTATTTCCAATTCTTCAAAATATTTTTTAAATGGATGAATACCATCCGAATTCCCAGTAGCACCAGGTTGATAAATTTTACTAATCGCAGTAATCATATCAGGCGAACCTTGTATAGCTACTCTTTGCATATAATGTTTCACTCCTCTGATACCTCCCATTTCTTCTCCACCCCCTGCCCTTCCTGGTCCACCATGTACTAAAAATGGCAGTGGAGAACCATGACCCGTATTTTCCTTACTACATGTTCTGTTCAATACCAATATCCTACCATGATAAGGACCTGCACCAATTGTATAATCGGTAGCAATACTTGTATTATTTGTTACAATAGAACTTACCAGCGAACCTTTACCAAGTTTTACAAGTGCAATTGCTTCTTGCAAACTATTGTATGGCATTAGGGTTGATACTGGACCGAAGGCTTCCACTTCATGAACAGCGGTGCTACTCAATGGTTGTTGATTCATCAAAAGTATAGGACTCATAAAAGCACCTTTGTTTGCATCAGCATCAATCACTGAAACACTATCCATTGATCCATATATTATTTGAGAAGAACCCAATAATTTCTGTAGTTGATCTTTTACTTCTTTACGTTGATTTAATCCAGCAAGTGAACCCATATGAACTTTTTCATTCAAGGGATTTCCAATGATCACATCCTGCAGGGCTTTTCCCAGAGAAATTTGTACATCTTCGATTTTATTTTCTGGCACAAAAATTCTTCGGATGGCAGTGCATTTTTGTCCGCACTTACTGATCATTTCTTTTTTTACTTCTTTAATAAATAAATCCCATTCAGGCATGTCGGGATTTACGTCTTCTCCTAAAACAATTGCGTTAAGCGAATCTGCTTCCATTGTAAATGGCACATTTTCAGCTAATACTTTTGAATGTGATTTTAATTTTTGTCCCGTAATTGCTGAACCAGTAAAAGTAATCACGTCTTGAGAATCTACATGATCTAAAATTCCACCAGCATTGCCACATATCAATTGCAATGCACCTTCAGGCAAAATTCCTGATTGAACGATTTCGCGAAAAACAGCTTCGGTTAAATAAGAAGTAACAGTAGCTGGCTTTACAATTGCAGGCATTCCAGCCAATAAATTCACTGCTATTTTTTCAAGCATCCCCCAAACAGGAAAATTATAAGCATTGATATGAATAGCAACACCTTCTTTTGGAATTAATAAATGCTGACCAATGAATGTATTTAATTTTCCAAGTGAGTGATATTCTCCGTCTAAGCAATATGGTTGATCAGAAAATTTTCTTCTTAATGAAGCATAGGCAAATAAGTTTCCGATACCTCCTTCTATATCCACCCAACTATCAGCTTTTGTAGCTCCAGTTTGATAACTAATGTGATAAAATTTTGGGAGCTTTCCTCTTAAATGTAAAGCAAGTGCCCTCAGCATTAATCCTCTTTCTTGAAAAGTCATTTTACGTAATGCAGGATTCCCTTTTTGACGAGCAAAATGTAAAACAGTGGAAAAATCTATCCCTTTTGTAGAAACTGTGGCTATAGATTCGCCAGTAACTGCATGATATAAAATTTGGCCATCACCATCGCCCTTAATCCATTTACCAAGTATATAGTTTTCCAATTGCATCTTAGCATTCGTTTAAAACAAAGCTAATGTTTGAAAGGATGGAAAAAAAATGGTCCCGCTTAGTTAGAACGGGACCGCAGTTGGTATTGGTTGAAAATCTTACAATTATTTAGACAATCTTTTGTCGATTTCGCTGCTTAGCGTATTAAATATATCATCTACAGTTCCTTCGCCTTTCACTTGAACCACTTTATCAAACTTGCTATAATAATTAGCAACAACAGTTGTTTTTGTCTGATATTCTACAATTCTATTACTGATAATTGTTTCATTAGTATCATCACTGCGACCACTTGTTAAACCCCTCTGTAGTAAGCGTTTCAGTAATTCATCGCGGCTTACATCCAATGCCAAAACAACACCAATTGCTGTGTTTTTTTCAGCCAGTAATTTATCTAATGCTATACTTTGTGCTTCTGTTCGGGGAAATCCATCAAATAAAAATCCTTTTGCCCCGGGGTTGTTATCTAAAGCAGAACTAATCATTCCTACCACTACTTCATCTGGTACCAATATCCCTTTATCCATTAAACTTTTTGCTTCCAGGCCCAAAGGGGTGCCTGCCGATATTTCTCTTCTCAAAATGTCACCGGTAGATAAGTGTATTAACCCATAAGCTGCAATGATTTTTTCACTTTGTGTACCTTTTCCACTTCCGGGAGGGCCAAATAGGATAATATTAAACATGGATTTGTTAACCTTGAATGAGGGGCAAATATAAGGGCTGAGCTTTAAATAACATTTAACAGATGTTTAATTTGCTTAAAAATCTTTCAAAACTGAACATTAATTTGTCTTTGATGTTTGAATTTTATGCATTTCATGACGAATGCATTAAATAACTCACATTAAATAAAATTTAACGTGACAAAATAGGTAATTAAAAATCATAATAGGAACTTGAACTACTCACGAACAGTAAAAATAAAATCACATGAAATCTATGTTTGCAGTTTTAGT
>CAIJZG010000283.1 GCA_903825065.1 uncultured Bacteroidota bacterium | reverse complement strand
TTCCATCATCCATAATGGGAACACTCAACATATTTTCGCTGGAGTCTTTTGCAGCGAAAATTAAATTGATGGTCACGGGAGTATTATTTTTATTATTGGGTAGAGCCGGAATTTTTCCAATAATAGTTTGATATCCTGAATCCTTTGAGAAGGGCAAATTGGATAATGGATGATTTAAAATACTGCTCCATTTAAATCTTCTCCATCCATTGGTTAGCATCACTAAATCTAAATGATTGGAGATACTGTCTGCATAAGAACTAAAATAATAGGCGGGTTGGTAAATATTTCCAGTTAAATCTCCTTGAAGTAACAATTGCGATTCAATAGTATTTTCAGGAGAACCATTTAAAGAAGCATCTGTGATGGCTAGTGAAAAGTTAGCAAAACTACTATCGGCCATTTCAATTTCTATTACATTTTTTCCACGCTTTACTGTATTAATTGTATC
This sequence comes from uncultured Bacteroidota bacterium, assembly GCA_903825065.1. GTDB lineage: Bacteria > Bacteroidota > Bacteroidia > Chitinophagales > Chitinophagaceae > Sediminibacterium. The sequence goes on along the minus strand of CAIJZG010000283.1, from coordinate 3,844 downwards.
TACTTTAATAGTTGTGTTGATGAGGTAATCTGTATTTTTTATAAATAAAACTCTCTCACATAATGGTATTTTATTAGCATCAAATAAAGTGAGTTGTAAAATACCTGAACTAATCTTGCTCAAGGGTAAGGTACTTGAGAGTGATTCTTTATCAGAGAGATTGATATTTGCTTTAAAGAGAATCCTTCCGTTCATCTGTGCAACTAACACCGAGTTTTTCATAGATTCTGGTACAGTTTGCGTTCTTTGAATATGAAAGATCCTGTTAGCTGATCCTGATTCGATTATTAAATTCACACCTTCATTAACTGCATCCGGCAACACTTTTTGATGAGTTATTCCAAGAATGTCTTTCCATTCAGCGGTATAGGATTCATTTGATAATGGTAGTATTAAAAACTTTCCCATCCCATCATGTATAGATTTAAAGGATGTGATTGAATCACCTGCTTTATTTCTAATAATTCCCTTAACAGATTCTGGAAGGCCGCTTTGATTAACAGCTTTGAATGCAATTGAGTTTTGTTTATTTAAAATGAAATTGCCCGACTCTGGTAAAAACTGAACGAAGGTTTGTGGTAATGCTGAATTTGTTATTTCTTGTTTTGTTAAAGCAGAAATAATGGAAAATTTTTGCTTGAAAAAATATGCCGAATCGAAATTTCGCATCCATTTAGTATAAGCAATAGCTTGAATGTATTTGCCAGTATATTTTTCAGGCACATTAAAATTTCCAGAGGAATAGCAATAGTTGATAGGGGTAATTGTTGAGCTAATTAATTTTCCCTGATCATCATACCAATCGATATAAAAGTTTTTGGAAATCAGGGAAGGTTCAAATCCATTTAATAGATAAGCTTTATACCAGATGGTTTGTCCTGCAGCATACTTGCTATTGTCAAAATGTACGTAAGCTTTTTCGAAAGAGGATTGTTGATAAAAGTTCGTTAAAGCAGAATCAATATTTTGAGCGCTAACTTCAAAATAATATAAGTATGTTAAAAGAAACATGCTAATGATCTTGTAATTTCTCATTCAATCTTATTTTGGTGAAAGATAAACTAAACAGTAGTATTTTATTTTATATCAAAATTTATGCCGATTGAACTTTATAACTCCTAGATCCATTTTAGTTATTATAAATGATGATTTAATTTTAATTTAATAATCTGTTAGATTGACTAATATTGTTACTATGCTTACAACTCTGTTTTTTGGATTTCTAGTCAGTTTTCTTGGTCAATTGCCTTTAGGTAACATGAGCTTTACTGCCACACAAGTGGGCTTGCAGGAAGGTTTTAAAAAAGCCTGGCAATTTGCTATTGGTGTGGCAATTATTGAAATGATCTATCTCCGTTTCGCTTTAATTGGCATGGATTGGGTAGTTTTGCATAGAATGGTATTTCTGGGATTGGGATGGTTGACCGTTGTTTTGTTTTTAGTATTAGGAATAATGGCATTTATTACTGCAAGAAAACAACAAGTTGAAAAGAAAGCCTTGGTATTAAACAATAATATCCATCGTTTTTTATTAGGTATGATGATGAGTGCCTTGAATCCTGTACAAATACCCTTTTGGTTTTTGTGGACTTCCACTTTGATTCAAGCTAAAATGTTAGCTGTAAATCCTTTTGCTTATAATTTATTTACAATTGGAGCGGGCACTGGAACTATTGCTGGACTAGCTGTTTACATTCATGGAGGCAACTGGCTTGTAAATAAATTGAAAACCAGTAATAAAACTTTGAATATGGTAATGGGAATTATCTTTCTACTAACTGCATTGTTACAATTATACCGGATCGTTTATAAGCCCTTTATTTAATTACATTTCTGCAGTCCAAAGATCTCGATCGTCGGGAGAGAACTTCCATGGTGCAAAATTATTTTCAATATTACTGAATGTGCCATTCCATTCCTGGGGTGCATTGCTTTCTTCCATTATCAAGGAACGTCTTAATTCTGCAATTATATTTAATGGGGAAATACTTACCGGGCAAGCTTCCACACACGCATTACAGGTAGTGCAAGCTCTTAATTCTTCAACAGATATAAAATCGTGTAATAAAGATTTCTGATCGTCAACAAATGTTTTATTGAGTGTAATATTTTTTCCTACCAATTCCAAACGATCACGGGTACTCATCATGATCTTCCTCGGACTTAATATTTTACCCGTTGTATTAGCCGGACATGCAGCAGTGCATCTTCCACACTCGGTGCAGCTATAAGCATCTAATAAGCTTTTCCAGCTTAAATCAAATATATCTTTTGCCCCAAACCTTGCTGGTGGGGGAACATCGGTAGGAGCTAATTCGGGTTGCATCGCATATAACACTTCGTTTTGAACGGAAGGCATATTCTTCATCTTACCCATCGGCTCTAATCTCGCATAATAGGCATTGGGGAATGCCAATAAGATATGTAAGTGTTTTGAATAGGGTAGGTAATTCAAGAACGCAAAAATGCCTATAATATGTAACCACCAACATGACCTTTCAATTGCTATTTTTGTATTTTCGTTTAATCCGTCAAATAAAGGACTGATTATTCCAGAAAAAAAGAATTGTCCGGTTTGATGATAGTGTTCACTTCCATGAGATTGGAGGGTTAAATCGCAAGCGTTCATAGTTAGAAATAAACTCATCAACACAATCTCCGTGAATAGAATATAATTTGCATCAGATCTTGGCCATCCGTTCAAATCCTTACTCACAAAGCGCTTCAGCTTGAGAATATTTCTACGAATTAAGAAAATAACACAAAAAATGATTACGCTGACGGCCAAAAATTCAAAACCGTTTAACAACCAATTATACAATGATCCCAAAATGGGTACAAATAAACGATGAGTGCCTAGAAGTCCGTCTAGAACAATTTCTAATACTTCCAGATTGATAATAATAAAGCCTACATAAACAAATAAATGCATCACCGCCACCAAAGGATTTTTAAACATTTTCTTCTGGCCGAGGGCTAAAAGAAATAAGTTTTTCCAGCGAAGGGATGGTTGGTCGTTAAGCGTTTCAGGTAATCCCAGAAAAATATTCCGTTTAATTTCACCCGCTTTTTTGCTGAAAAGCCAAACCGAAACCCCTGTCAATACTAAGAATAGAATTTGCTGAAGGATGGCCATAGAAAAAATTTAAACGCTAAGTTAACAGTTTTGTATTGTTGTAAATTGGATTGGGGAATGGTTTTATTGTGCTTATTTTTGAGTCATAAAATAGAAAGTCTTGGAAAAGAAATATATCCTTAATCAGGAAGCTGCTAATCAGAAACTACATAGAATGGCCCTGGAACTTGCAGAGAACCTTAGTGGAAGTGATGCAGCACTTATTTTGGTAGGAGTTAAAGACAGTGGATTAGTAATCGCTAATAAGATAGCAGTGTTGATAAGACCGTATATCAAAAACGAAATCAGGATCATTTCAGTTAGCCTTGATAAGGATCTGCCTAAAGAAGTAGTTTTGAGCGAGAACATTAATTTAAATGATTTAAATGTTGTTTTAATAGATGATGTAGCCAATAGTGGCAAAACTCTTTTATATGGATTAAAGCCCTTTTTGAGTCATTATCCTCGAACAGTACAAACGATGGTAATGGTGGAAAGGATGCACAAGCTCTATCCTGTTAAGCCCGATTACGTGGGATTATCTGTAGCTACTACGCTAGAAGATCATATCCATTTGGAAGTATCCAATGATGAAGTAATTGGTGCATATATTACACACAGATAAAAATAAAAATTAAAAATTCAAAAATATTTTTCTAATGGAGTATAAACAGCTAGATTAATTCATCCCCATCAAAATCCAAATGTAGTAAAACAACACATCAACTC
>CAIJZG010000282.1 GCA_903825065.1 uncultured Bacteroidota bacterium | reverse complement strand
TGGAATAAGGAACTTAAAGAACCTAAAAATAAATTTGGCATAGATATATCTGATGAAGAGGAAGAGAATCCTCTTAAGAGAGAAGAGATGAATGCAGCTCGTTTTCAGTACGATTACGATATGCTAAAAGACCCGAAAACAGGAAAGATTCCAGCTAATATTTATAAGTTGGAATTGGATCAAGCAATGAGGATGCCCATTGCAGGAAACCAAGGAAGATTAGCTTCCGCCAATGGTATTGTTCAAACCGGATTTGGAGTAAATGGACCAACTACTAATACCTATTTATTGGCTGGGCCCAATAATGTTGCTGGAAGAACTCGCGCATTTGCTTTTGATAAAAGATATGATGGCAATACCAACAAAGTAATCCTATCAGGAGGTGTTAGCGGAGGATTGATGCGGTCTACTGATGGTGGATTAAACTGGACTTTAGTAGCACCAGATAAGCAAGTACATAGTCTTACCTGTCTTGCTCAAGATCCAAGTTCACCTGATACCTGGTATGCAGGTACAGGAGAAACATTGGGCAACTCTGCAAGTGGGGGCTCAGGATCCGGGGCATTTTATTCAGGAAATGGGATTTTAAAATCAACAGATAATGGTGCAACCTGGTTGGCACTACCAAGCACTCAGCAAGGAGCCCTTGAAATTTTTGATAACGATTTTGATTTTATTTTTAGGATTGCTGTAAATCCTACAAATGGAGATGTTTATGCTGCTTGTGCAGGCACGATAAAAAAATCTAAAGATGGGGGTAATACTTGGACTACTGTAAAACAAGTTACTTCAGGAATTAATACTGCTGTGGGTAATACAGATATTGCCATCACAAAAGATGGCAGTAAAATTTATTGTGCATTTCATAATAAAGTTACCGAAAGAGGTGTGTACCAATCAACCACTGGTGATGCAAATTCATGGTCATTAATAGCTGGTGGTACTGCTGATACCCCAAGTGGATGGAAAATAAATTCTAGTACTGATCCTAACGTGAACTGGGGGAGAATTTTATTAGCACTGGCTCCTTCTAATAATAATATTCTTTATGTCATGTACGAGAATGGAGCAAGTCAGGCAAGTCCGAGTTTACTTCCTGAAGCCGATTTATTTAAAGCTGATTTCACAAGTGGTGCACCTGTATGGACCAATCTATCCAGTAGTTCACCTGATATGCCTGGAGGAAACAAAACAGGATCAGACCCATTAGCGGTACAAGGTGGTTACGACATGTTACTGGTGGTTAAACCCGATGACCCCAATACTGTATTTATTGGTGGCACCAATTTATATCGTTCAACAAATGGCTTTAGTAATGCATCCACTACTTCTTGGATAGGAGGATATTATACCGATTTCACTTCTAATATCTATCCGAATAGTCATCCGGATATGCATTTATTAGTTTTTGACCCAACCAACACCAAAAGAGCATTCGTTTGTAATGATGGAGGAATTCAGGTAACCAATGATATAACTGCAACAACTGTTGCATGGTCTCAAATACCCAATTATCAAACTTTACAATATTATTCAGTAGCCATCGACCCTGAAATTGGTAAAAATAATTTTATCGGTGGTGCTCAGGATAATGGAACCTGGTATCGCGATGCCACTTTAAATTTTGGACCACGACCTTCAGATCGTCCGGGTATTAATGATTTTGTAAACCTAATTGGTGGCGATGGCGTTGCAGTAGATATCGCCAAAATAAATGCTGGTCAGCAATTAACTTACTATGGTGTTCAATCAGGTCTTATTGTTCGAGATGAATTATTGAATAATGCAACTTATCCAGGTGCGTTAATTAGACCTAGAATAGTTGATCTAATGACCAATAGCAGCAATGGTTATGGTGATTTTATAACGAACTATAAACTCAGTAATGCCAACTCTGAAATTCTATTTTATACCAATTTCAATAGATTATTTAAAACCAATTCAGCAAGTACAGTAGATAGCAGTAAATGGACAAGGTTATTGGGTGTTGAAAATACCCTTAATTCAGTACCGGGCGACAATTCTATATCAATCCGAGCCATGGATTTTTCTTGGGGAAGTTACCAAACTTCTCATAGTATGTATTTTGGAACTAACACGGGTAAATTATATAGAATAGATGATTATGCCAATTCAAATGCTTTAACGATACCTATTGATATATCACCAAGTGGTTTATCAGGAAATGTGGCAGACATTGCTGTAAATCCGAATGACGATAATGAAATTTTAGTAGTAGTTTCTAATTATGGAGTCACCTCTGCATTTTGGACCTACAATGCTAAGTCTGTTGCGCCTAGTTGGTCAAATGTAGAGGGTGATTTAAGCCTTCCTTCTTATCGTTCTTGCGCCATTGTTCCCAGAAAAGATGCTAGTGGTAATCCATATACAGAATATTATATTGGAACTTCAGTAGGATTGTATTCTACTCAAAATATTGGAAAAACATTAGGATCAACTCCAGCAGGAAGTATTGTATGGTCTCGTGAGGGAGCTGCTGTATTAAACTATGCGGTTATCTCATCATTAGACTATCGACCAGAAGATAACACACTCTTAATTGGAACTCATGGCAATGGCATGTTTTATACTGTAATAGGATCACCCAACTTCACTCCTAATCTTGCAACAGCTTTGAATCCAACGATCATTAACGACAAAAATTTCATGAAAGTTTTTCCAACTGTGAGTAAGGGAACTTATCAATATCAAGCAGGAAATATTAATGGCATAAAATCTATTAATGTGGAGGTCTATAATATGCTTGGTCAGTCGGTATATCAAACTACTGCCAGTTATGGAAGTGGGCAAATTCCTTTAAGTCGCCTAATACCGGGCAATTATCTGGTGCAAATAACGAGTGACAATAAAAAATATCAGACCAACCAAAAAATAATCAAACAATAAATATCAAGCATGAAAAAACTAATCCTATTCATTAGCTTAGTGATGATTGCTTTTACCATTTATTCTCAGAAAAAGGTACCCTCTTTACGTATAAAATCTTATCAAAGAAGCTACCTATCGGGTGTCGCCCCAACAAACAGGATTGAACTTGGGGGAAAGGAGAATGTCGTAAATACCATGGCACAAGCTCCCGAATATTTTATTTACCTCATAAAAAACAAATTACCCAATTTGAAAATTGAAAGGGTCTGGATTAAACAACAACTGTATTTAGCAAGAATAGATAAAATGCCTACCCTGCCTGTAGTAATACAAGAAGGAAAGAAAAAAGACACACTGGTAAGGTTTACTGATGAAATGGTTTGGCAAATACATATTATGGGTAAAGATAGCAGCAGCATTAAACCAAAAAAAGCTATTGCAAACCAAATAAAAGCTAATGAATTGTTATTACTATTAACTGATAATTGGGGACATATTTATATTCAAACTAGCAAACAAATCCAAGTTTTAGAAGCCGCTAGAGGTCAATAAAAGACATAAAACTCTCTTTTTTTTATGCTGGTATAATGCTTCTGAATTACCTTTATATTCTAAAACTATGATTGTATGATGGAACCATGGCGCAACGGAAAAGTTATCAGAATAGAAAATGAAACTCCCTCCACCAGAAGATTCTGGATTGAGATCCCAGAACTCACCGATTTTGAATTCTCCCCAGGACAATTTGTTACATTAGATCTACCCATTCACGAACAAAAAAATAAACGTTGGCGCAGTTATTCAATTGCATCTGCACCCAATGGTACCAATGTATTTGAATTGGTGATTGTTTTATTGGAAGGTGGCCTGGGAACTACCTACCTATTTAACAAGGTATCTGTAGGAACTGAAATATTATTAAGAGGGCCTCAGGGTAAATTCACCATGCCTGATCCATTAGATCAAGACCTTTTCTTGATTTGTACAGGTACTGGGATTGCTCCATTTAGATCCATGCTTACCCATATTCATAATAAAGGGATAGCTCATAAAAACGTACACTTAGTTTTTGGATGTAGACATTTTGAAGATGGTTTATACATCAAAGAATTAAAAGAAATAGAAGCAAATAGTAATCAAATATTTTTCCATCCTTGCTATTCAAGAGAAACAGAAGTGCCAGACGGAACGCATAAGGGTTATGTACATCCAGTATATGAATCGCTATGCAATCAGGGAAAAACGCCTGCAAACTTTTATTTATGCGGCTGGAAAAGCATGGTGGATGAAGCCAAACAAAGAATTTTAGCCATGGGCTATGACAAAAAAGCCATTCATTTGGAACTCTACGGTTAATATTGTCCGGTGTTCAAAAGCACAAGCGTACAAGCTTCTAAAGACTCTATGCCATTAGCTTTAGCAATTGCATAGAGTTCTTCATTTTCTGTTCCAGGATTAAAGATGAGGCGATTAGGATGCAGTAATAAAATATCTTTCATATACTGTTTTTGCAATACAGGATTAATGTATAATGTTACCGTATCAATATGTTGATTAGTGGGAAACTCAGTAATAAAATGTGTATCTCCAATCTTTCCTAATTCTCTACCCAAAGCTATCACTGGATAGCCAAAATCTTTCAATTTTTGAACCGCCATGTAACTGTATCTAGCAGGATTTTCTGAAGCACCAATCACCAATGTTTTTTTTGTTTCCGCCATTATTTGATTTTTAATAATCAAAGAAAGTGATAATCATGTGCAAAAAAAATACATGTTGAAAATAAAATCGTATTGTTTATAAAAATTTATTTTCTAACTTCCATAAATATTATTAATCCATCACTCAAATTGATACCATCATGGCAAAAAAAAGTAAGAAAAAAGAGGCAAAAAAAGTAGCTCCTGCTGCTAAAAAAGTAG
>CAIJZG010000281.1 GCA_903825065.1 uncultured Bacteroidota bacterium | reverse complement strand
TCCGTTAAATAATGAGCATTTGTAGAAGTTGCCGTGTATATTTTCTTCTCATGAGCATACCTAACCATTTCAAGAAAATCAGGGTTTAAATAGGGTTCTCCTTGAAAATAAAAAATCAAATAGAGTAATTCCTTATAAATTTCGTCAATCGTTTTTTTAAAGAAACTTTGATCTAGCATTCCGGTTGGCCTAGTAAATGCCCTCATACCACTTGGACATTCGGGGCAGCGAAGGTTACAGGAAGTGGTTGGCTCAAAAGAGATAGAAATTGGATATCCCCATTGAATGGGGTTGCCTGTAAGCCTTGTTAGTAGGTAACTACTATAAACTTTACAAGCATTCCAGCATCTGGCCGGACTGCTTTTTTTAAGAAGATTTAAGGTATCGTTCCAATTGAAATAAGGCATCATAGGTGTAAAAATACGGGTAACCAGGTTTGAAAATGCTTTATTAATTAACGTAATCTGTTTTGGCAATCTCATTAAATTAGTTGAAATTAGAAGAACAAAAGCGGTCTCTTTTGGGAATGCTTTTTCCAATATTCAATTTATAGCTAACTTGCAGCACCCAAATTACTGTTTAAGAAAATCATTGATTTTTATGAACAGTGGTTGGTTTATGTAATTTTATATAAAATTTTGCATGTTTAGTTTAAACAACCATAAATTTTTTTCATGACCCACTTTCATGATCCTACTACCTGTCAGTCCTGTGCCCAGAGATTTACATCGGTATTTTGTAAGGCTAAGCAGGAATTTATCGCAGAGATAAACGAACAAAAAATTTGTAATATCTATAAAAAGGGACAAACCCTTTTTAACGAAGGATCTTACCCGTTTGGCGTTTATTGTATCAATGATGGCAAGGTAAAATTATCTCATCTTGGTGATGATGGAAAAGAACAAATAATTCGATTATTAAGAGGTGGAGATGTGTTAGGTTATCGCGCACTTTTAAGTGGAGAAAGGTATAGCGCCAGTGCAATTGCTTTAGAAGATACCCAGGTTTGTTTTATTCCAAAAGAGTTATTTATAAGTGTGCTCAAAAGTGATACTGGACTAGCATTTGAGATGATGAAATTGTTGAGTGATGAATTGCATAAAGCTGAAGTGAAACTCACGCATCTTGCACAAAAGCCAATTCGCGAAAGATTAGCAGAAACCTTACTTTTTATCAAGGAAACATATGGATTTGAAGCGGATGGTGTTACATTAAGTGTTCGCTTATCACGTGAAGAAATAGCAAATCTGGTAGGTACTGCTACTGAGTCTACCATTCGTTTACTATCTGAATTCAAAAAAGATGGAATGGTTGAATTAGATGGTAAAAAAATAAAAATCTTACGCCAAAAAGAACTCATAAAAACTGCTAATCTTCAGGATTAAAGGGCAGATTGACAATTCAAAACATGACAAAAATCATGCATCTTATTGAGTAGTGTCATTTGCTAATGCTCTATACGTTAATATCTTGCACGTAAATAGAGTTAGATGTTGACTAATCAAAACGACACAGTTTCAAATGAATTGCTAACCCCGGAAGGTTTGTGTACGCTCATTTTGAAAGATTACCATCCTTCAATAACTGAATCATGCCGTAAAATCGAAATATTCTTATTGTCAAATCATTATGGAAAGGATATATCTATTCCATTATCGGAACTTGTTCATTTGATTTTTATGAAATTAAATGATGAGATTAAACATTTCTTCCTGAAAGAATCAGGAATAATTTTCCCTGCAATAAAAAAGAATGTAAAAAATAAAACTACTAAGGAAGCAGGGAATTTTTTACAAGCTCCTGCACTTGAAACAATACATCAAAGGCAACAAGTAATAACTAATTTACTTCAGAAGTTAAGACATTTATTACAAGATTATAATATCCAACCATCATGGCACAAAGACTGGAAAGAGTGTGTCAACGAAATGTTTCAACTGGAAAGCAAAGTGTATCAGTGGATACATTTAGAAGGTAGTTTATTGTATCCTAAAATTACGGGCAAGTCGAACCATTAATTGGATAAGATATAATTCCCCCAACAATTAGTATTTATTAGTAAATTCAATACATGCCTGATATAGCTGTTTCACAAACATCGGTAGTGCAGTGTTTTCATTGTGGTGAAGACTGCGATGAGAAAATAATTGTCGCTCACGAAAAAAAATTTTGTTGTGAGGGCTGCAAGATGGTGTTTGAGATTTTGAATAAAACTGGAATGTGTGATTATTATACCATTAGCGACAATCCAGGAACCAATCAGCGCATAAAAATCCGGGAAGATAAATTTGCTTTTCTTGACGATCAAAAAATTCAAAACGCCTTACTAAGTTTTACAAATGATTCCGAAACACATGTGAATTTTTATTTACCGCAAATGCACTGTAGTAGCTGTTTGTGGCTGCTTGAGAATTTGCATAGGCTGAATGAACATGTCATTGGATCGAAAGTTAATTTCGAAAGGAAAGAAGCAGATATTGTATTTGATCACCGAAAAGTTTCTATGCGTGAGGTGGCTGAATTATTAACTTCAATAGGGTACGAACCATATATTAGTTTTAAAGACTTAAAACAGCAACGACCTAGTCTTAATATGTCAAAGATATACAAGCTAGGTGTTGCAGGATTTTGTTTTGCCAATATTATGTTGTTTAGTTTTCCTGAATACCTAGGGATAGATTCCCAAGAATTGTTTTTGCAGGGCACTTTTCGTTATATGAATGTAATTTTAAGTTTGCCTGTTTTCTTTTATAGCAGTTCTGAATTTTATATCAGTGCATGGAAAAGTTTGAGGCATAGGTTTTTGAATATTGATGCTCCTATTTTTTTAGCAGTAGTAGTTGCTTTTGGGAGAAGCTTGTTTGAAGTTTTTAGTGGAACAGGAGCAGGATATTTTGATTCCATGACTGGCATTGTTTTCTTTATGTTAATTGGTAGGGTATTGCAGGATAAAACTTATCAGCAATTGAGTTTTGAACGAGACTATACTGCTTATTTCCCTATAGCTGTTACTAGAATCAAAAACGATCAATCTGAGTCGGTTGCTTTACCAGACATTGTTTTGGATGATACTCTTTTGATTCATCATCAGGAGCTTATTCCTGCTGATGGCATTTTAACCAGAGGAAAGGCATTGATCGATTATAGTTTTGTAACTGGTGAATCTGTTCCTGTTGAAAAGGAAATGGGAGAAATTGTGTATGCTGGTGGCAAACAAATTGGAAGTAATATTGAATTACTTGTGATTAAAGAGGTAGCGCAAAGTTATTTAACTAAACTCTGGAATCGGTCCGAATTTCAACGCGACAAAAACGATGATGAACGTTCTTTCGTTCATTTATTAAGCCGTTATTTCACCTGGATTTTATTTGCCATCGCTTTATCTGCTGCTATATATTGGTGGGTAATTGATCCAACAAAAATTGGACATGTAGTTACCTCTGTTTTAATTGTAGCCTGTCCTTGTTCGCTTTTATTAAGCAATACTTATACAAATGGAAATATCTTAAGAAGATTGGGGCGGAACCAATTCTATCTTCGAAATGCTCAAACTATTGAAGACATAGCCAATATCAATTATATCGTTTTTGATAAAACGGGAACACTCACAACCGGAAGATATCAAGACATTAATTATGAAGGTGAAATTTTGAGTGATTCCATCAAACGAAAAATTGCAGTATTAGCTTCACATTCTACACATCCCATGAGTAAGGCCATTACGATTTGGGCTAAACAATCGGATTCGAAAAATCTTCAAGTGGTTGATTTTAATGAGATTCCCGGTAAAGGAATTGAGGGAACAGTAGAAGGAGAACATTTGAAATTGGGCTCTGCTTTTTTTGTGAATAAAACAGAGCAGGGGGGCGTGTTGGATTCAGCTGTTTTTGTTTCTGTTAATGGAACTGTATTAGGTAGATTTAGTTTTAGAAATCATTATCGAGCGCAGGTTCCAAAGATCATGAAACGACTTCGAAAACTTGGCTATCCCATTTCAATACTCAGCGGTGATAATGCAGGAGAAAAAGAATACTTAGAAAATTTATTAGGAAAGGATACCCCCATTTTATTTCATCAAAGACCAGAAGATAAATTGGAAGCCATTAAAATGATTCAGGCTTCAGGAAAAAAAGTAATGATGGTGGGAGATGGGTTAAATGATGCAGGTGCACTCAAACAAGCAGATGTTGGAATAGCCATCACTGAAAATACAGCCACATTTACACCAGCTAGTGATGTAATCCTTGAAGCTTCGATGCTACCAAGATTTCACCAGTTTTTACACTTGTGCAAAGCAAATAAGGTATTGGTGTGGACAGCATTTATTGTTTCCATACTTTACAATATTGTAGGAGAGTCTTTTGCAGTGAGCGGGCATTTATCGCCCATGGTTGCAGCCATTTTGATGCCAGCAAGTAGCTTAACTATTTTGTTGATCAGTTTTGGGGCAAGCAATTTATTGAGTTGGAAAATGGGGCTTAAATAATCATATTCAAATTTTGTATAACGGTTGATTTTTCATAAAACATGATAAATATCATTAAGCTGATTGAGTATTGTCATGGATTGGTCATTGATACACCTATACTTTTACTAACTATACAACACCACCCACTATGAGTGTTATTATTATCCTTTTATTGGCTAGTATATCTGTAGCCGCGCTGTTTTTAGTTGCCTTCTTATGGAGTGTTAAAACTGGACAGTATGACGACGAAATGAGTCCGCCCATGCGGATGTTGCTTGATTCAGTTCCTGCGAAGGAAAGTACAGATCCAGCAAAAGTCGAATCCCTTTAAATCTTATAATCATCGCTAATACCAAACCAAAACCAAACTATCCACATGCAAGTAGAAAAGTTCTATTATGACAACCGGATTGTAAAGCAATTTGCCTTTGCTACCATTTTATGGGGCGTTGTAGGTATGCTTGCCGGTCTATTGATAGCTGTGCAAATCTATCTGCCAGCTGCCAATTTCGGATTGCCCTTCACCACATTTGGTAGGGTAAGACCTGTTCACACCAACGCGGTTATTTTCGCCTTCGTTGGAAATGGAATATTTATGGGCGTTTACTATTCATTGCAACGTTTATGTAAAGCAAGAATGTTTAGTGACGTGTTAGGTAAAATCCATTTCTGGGGTTGGCAATTAATTATTGTGCTTGCTGCTGTTACTTTATTGGCAGGCTATACTTCGGGTAAAGAATATGCCGAATTAGAATGGCCAATTGATATTTTGATTGCATTAATTTGGATTGTTTTTGGTATTAATATGTTTGGTACCATACTTAAACGCAGAGAAAGTCATCTATATGTTGCCATCTGGTTTTATATAGCTACATGGATTACAGTTACCATGCTTCACGTTGTAAACTCATTTGAATTGCCATTTAGTTGGTTGAAGAGTTATAGCTTTTATGCAGGGGTACAAGATGCGTTGGTACAATGGTGGTATGGACATAATGCGGTGGCATTCTTTTTAACCACTCCTTATTTAGGAGTGATGTATTATTTCTTACCTAAAGCTTCAAATAGGCCAGTTTATAGTTATCGTTTATCAATTATACACTTCTGGGCTTTGATTTTCTTGTACATATGGGCAGGTCCACACCACTTATTATATACAGCTTTACCCGATTGGGCACAAAGCTTAGGTACAGTATTTAGCATCATGTTGATTGCACCTTCTTGGGGCGGTATGCTGAATGGGTTATTTACTTTACGTGGTGCTTGGGATAAAGTGAGAGAAGATCCTATTTTAAAATTCATGGTGGTTGCGATTACCTGTTATGGTATGTCAACCTTTGAAGGACCGATGTTGAGTATCAAAAGTGTAAATGCGATTACCCACTTTACAGACTGGACTATTGCGCATGTGCACGTGGGAGCTTTGGGATGGAATGGTTTCCTAACCTTCGCCATTCTTTATTGGTTAATACCTAGAATTTACAATACTCCTTTGTACTCTAAAAAATTAGCTACTAATCACTTTTGGATTGGTACAATTGGTATCATTCTATATGTAATTCCAATGTATTGGGCTGGGTTTACTCAGGCATTGATGTGGAAACAATTTACTCCAGAAGGAACTTTGAAATTCCAATTCTTAGAAACTGTTACCCATATCATTCCAATGTATATTACTAGAAGTATTGGTGGTTTATTATACTTCTCAGGTGTATTAATGATGGTATATAATATAGTAAAAACTGTTAAGGCTGGAAGTCTTATTGCCGACGAAGCAGCCGAAGCGCCTGCTTTAGAAAAACATGTTGAAACGCATAGTAAACAATATTGGCATAGATGGATTGAAGCCAGACCTATTCAAATGTTATTATTTAGTTTAGTAGCAGTTGCTATCGGAGGTATTTTAGAGTTGGTTCCAACCTTCTTGATCAAGAGCAATATTCCAACCATTTCTGCTGTAAAACCGTATACGCCACTTGAATTGCAAGGACGAGATATTTATATCCGTGAGGGTTGTTATTTGTGTCACTCTCAAATGGTTCGTCCATTCCGGGATGAAGTGGCTCGTTATGGCGAATACAGTAAAGCAGGCGAGTTCGTTTATGATCATCCATTCCAATGGGGTAGTAAAAGAACAGGGCCAGATCTAGCTCGTATAGGTGGAAAGTATCCTGATAGCTGGCACTTTAATCATATGCAGGATCCTCAAAGTATGAGTCCTGGATCTATTATGCCTTCATATACTTGGTTATATGAAAATAAAATAGATACAGCCATAACTCCAGCTAAGATTCGGGCAATGACCACTTTAGGTGTGCCTTATTCAAAAGGATACGACTTGCAAGCCAATGCAGATCTATTTGAGCAAGCGAAAAAAATTCAAACTGGATTGAAAGCAGAAAAATTAGAAGCTGGTACAAATACAGAGATTCTTGCCCTCATTGCATATCTGCAAAGAGTAGGAGCTGATATTAAAAATGTATCAAAGCCAACAGTGGATGCTTTAACAAATTAAAAGTCTCATCAGCGATTGTTACAAAACAATCGCTGATGAAAAAAAATAAAGGGATTATGAAATTCATACATTATTTGGAAACGATTACGGGTGTTGATATTTATGGGCTGAGTTCATTAACCATCTTCTTTACATTCTTTGTAGGGATGACTATTTGGGTGATGACTTCAGATAAAAAATCGCTCGAAAAAATTAATCATTTACCCCTTGATAATTAAGCCAAACCTTAAATCAACTGACATGTTTAAAAAATATTCTTCCATATCTTATTGGGTTAAAGCCCTGGTAGTTGTGATTTCTATCGGTTTTAGTTCAAATGATGCATTTGCGGCCGGCCCACCAAAGGCTTCGGAATTATCCAATCCTTTGGCACAAGTACTGCTAGTAATAATAGTGGGATTATTATTAGCCATTGGCCTTTTGGCCAATGTAATACTTGGGGCCGCCCAAGTGTATCTTCAACGCTATAAAGATGAACGCAAAAAAGGTGGTCATGCACCCGGCAAATTTTTATTAATTGGTCTGATTTGTCTTACTAGTACTGCTCTTTTTGCTGCAGATGCACCAGCAGCTGCGGCAACAGTTGTAGAAGAAACTTCTATTGCTGGGTTATCACTTACTTCATTCTATGTATTGGTATCTGTGATTTTCCTGGAATTATTAATCCTTTGGGTATTATTAATTAACCTTAAGAAATTATTGGCGAGAGAAGCAGCAGTTAATGCAGAGGCTGCTCAAGTCACTTCCACTAAATCTTTTTCTTTCTTAAATTGGTGGGAAAATATTAATAGTTTCAAACCTATTCAAGAAGAGTCTTCCATTGACTTAGGACATGATTATGATGGAATTAGAGAATTAGATAACCGTCTTCCTCCATGGTGGTTATATGGATTTTATATCACGATTATTTTTGCAGGACTTTATTTGTACAGATATCATGTTGCTAAATCTGCTCCGTTGAGTAAAGAAGAATTAGCAATCTCATTAGAACAAGCCGCTGCTGATAAAGAAGAGTACCTGAAAAAGACTGCGAGCAAAGTGGATGAAAATACAGTTACCTATCTTACTTCACCCGCAGATCTGGATGCAGGAAAACAAATTTTTAGTACTATTTGTGCAGCATGTCATATGGCGGATGGTGGTGGTTTAGTTGGGCCAAATTTGACAGATAATTACTGGATACATGGTGGTAGTATCAAGGATATTTTTAAAACTATTAAATATGGTTATCCTGAAAAAGGAATGAAGAGTTGGAAGGACGATTATTCTCCCACTCAGATTGCCCAATTGGCTAGTTTTATAAAATCTTTGGGTGGAACAAAGCCGATGGTACCAAAAGCACCTCAGGGTACTTTATATGAAGAAAAAGGTGGAACTGGAGCTAGTACACCTGCTACAACTGATTCCTCAAAAGTTGCAACAACTAAATAAGTTCCAACTAGATTGCTTGCTTTATTTTGTATTGTGGATAATTTTTATCCGCAATACATTTTTATGTACACGCGGTTTCACCAAAACGTTATTTTGTATTAACAAATAAAATGGACGAAATTTAATTGTAACACTATCAAGCAAAGGGTAGATTTGAAGTATCTTAAACAAAGTCATTCAATTAAAATATTTAAACAATGAACTGGGGAAATAAATTAGTAGTAGTGTTTATTGTTTTTGGATCGTTCATCGGATACTTAGTATATCGAGCTGTTACCACTAAATACGATTTAGTAAGCAAAGATTATTACAAAGATGAATTGAGATACCAGGATAAAATTGATAGAATAAAAAACGCTTCAAAAATTAGTGAAGTTAAAGTAGAACAAGATACAGATGCTGTTATCATTCATCTGCCACAAGAACAAAAAGGCCTTGCTCTTTCTGGAGAGGTATTTTTTTATTGTATCACGGATGATCGAAATGATTACCATACTGCATTACAAGTTGATTCAACTAACAAACAAATATTTTTGAAGAAGGCTGTTCAGAAAGGTGCTTATGAATTAAAAATTAATTGGCAACTTGGGAAAGAACTTTATTATGCAGAACAGAAAATTGTGATTCATTAAAATGACCTGGGAATTATTAATATCAGGTTTTGGATTAGGAATTGTTAGCAGTTTCCACTGTGTAGGTATGTGTGGTCCAATTGCGTTATCTCTTCCAGTGTACTATTTGCCGGCACATAAAAAATTAGTTGGAATACTATTGTATCATTTAGGTAGGATTCTATTGTATACCTTACTAGGTTTGTTTTTTGGTTTTGTAGGAAGACAATTTTATCTCGCAGGTTTACAACAATATTTTTCAATTGCGCTAGGCTGTATCATCTTAGTTTTTTTATTGCAAAATACTTTTGGCAAGAAATATATTCATTTAAAATTGATTGATCAGTTTCAAGAAAAATTGCAAAATATTATTGCCCATAATATCCAAAAAAAGCAATTGTATGGAATGCTTATTCTAGGAATGGCAAATGGATTATTGCCTTGTGGCATGGTTTATTTAGCAATAACAGGGGCAATGGCTACTGGTAGATTATTAGGTGGTATGTTATTTATGGCCTTTTTTGGTCTGGGAACTTTTCCAGCCATGTTTTTGCTAACCTATTTCGGAAGTTTTATCAGCCTTAAAATGCGGAATAGTATGAAAAAAACGATACCATTTTTTGTGGCTACAATGGCTATCTTACTCATTTTGAGAGGATTGAATTTGAATATCCCCATGGTAAGTCCTGTTATGAATCAACCTTCTGCGAATATGGTGGACTGTCCCTAGTCTTAACAAATTCTTCTTAATCCCTTGACATTTTTTTTAGTCTTTATGATAGAGCTTTGTATCAGCAAAGAGGAATTGCTGTTAGTCTAAAGTACTATTAACAATCCTTTTAAATTTTTGGCATTCAATTTGTCATATAGTATTTAATAAATTATAATAAACGTTTTTCTCATAAGCAGTTAGTTTTGGTTGCGGCCCCTGTTTCCACAGGGGCCAATCTTTTTTTAGGACATAACCTTGACTTTTCTATTAAGTATTTGATGGCTAATTAATAGTGCCAACAAACAGCCAAATGCATCAGCCACCATATCCATTATGTCGAAGCTGCGGTTTATAGCCCAGTACTTTTGAACAAACTCCATCAACACACCATAAATTATCCCTAAGAAAAGAATCATCCTAAACCAATATTTTTTTTTCGATTCACTAATTGAGAAATGCACAATTGGGAATGAGTATAAAAAGCAAAGTGTACAGAACATTCCGATATGTACCCATTTATCGAAATAGGGGATGTCAAATAAATGCGACTTAGGAAAACGATTTCCAGGTAGGGTTAAGAGGACTACTGTAATTATAAAAAAAAGTACAGCAGGGAGGAAGGGGTATTTTTTTAAAAACTGCATACACGAAGATAAAACTTTGTGTATGCAGCTAACTATATTTTAACCAACTAATGAACCATAAGCTTCATGGCTCATTAATGCAGCTACATCTTCGATATTGGAAACTTCCATTTTTATCATCCATCCATCACCATATGGATCGCTGTTCACCAATTCTGGCTGTTTTTCTAAAAGAGGATTGATAGATAATACGGTACCTGCAACAGGTAAAAAAAGATCACTCACTGTTTTTACAGCTTCTACTGTTCCGAAGATTTCTTCCGATGCTAAAGTTTTACCAACGGTATTGATATCAACATAAACGATATCACCTAATTCGTGTTGTGCAAAATCTGTAATTCCAATGGTTGCTGTATTGCCATCCAAAAGAATCCATTCATGGTCTTTAGTGTACTTTAATGTGGCAGGAAAATTCATGTTTTAGTTTTTATAGTTGCAAATATTGTATAAAATTAGAAGAATATGGGAAGTAGTAAAAAATTAAAAGCCCATTTGCCCGAAGTATAACAATACATGGTCCTTTAAAAAGTCTTCCTGCTCACGAAGATCATGAACTGGCAATTCTTTCAATTGTTTAAAATGAGGCCATCCATCTTCATCATTGCCCTCTTTTACATAATAGCCGCTCTGCCCTAAAACAGTACACACAGCAATATGCATCAGGTCTTGTTTTTGTTCTTTACTTATCTTTTCTACTATAAATCCGGTTTCTTGCATCCCTATC
This sequence comes from uncultured Bacteroidota bacterium, assembly GCA_903825065.1. Classification (GTDB taxonomy): domain Bacteria; phylum Bacteroidota; class Bacteroidia; order Chitinophagales; family Chitinophagaceae; genus Sediminibacterium. Next base: position 13,495 of record CAIJZG010000281.1, on the reverse strand, counting down.
AGGAATAAAACGGCCTCTAAATCAGGTTTTTTGCCAAATCTTTCTACTAGTCTGGCTTCTAAACTCCACCAACGCTGTTGTAAATCATCTTGAATAAACATAGTTGCAAAGGTAAAAGGTTCAAGGATGCTTTCATCAGCTTGCAAAAGTTATATTTGCAAAAATTGATTCTATGTTACAAGTGCATGTTCTGCGTAATAACCCGGCAGAAGTGAAGAAAAGACTGGCAGTAAAACAGTTCAAGCAATTAGATCTGGTTGATTTGATTGTTTCGCTGGACGATGATAGAAAGCGTTTGCAGAACGAGTTCGACAATACCCAGGCCAAAGTAAATGCAGCCTCTAAAGAGATTGGTAAATTAATGGCTCAAGGGAATAAAGAGGCTGCAGAAGCTACCAAAACTGATGTTGCTGGTTGGAAAGCAACCCTTGAACCTTTGAAAGATCAAATGGCTAAAGTAGAAGTGGATTTACTTGCAAACCTGGTTTTATTACCCAATCTGCCCTATAAAGAAGTACCTGAAGGTAAAACTCCAGAAGAAAATGTAATTGTGCGAGAAGGAGGACAAAAGCCTTCTCTTTATGCCGGAGCTGTTCCCCATTGGGATTTGATAAAAACCTATGATTTAGTAGATTTCGAAACCGGAGCTAAAATTACTGGTAGCGGATTTCCATTATATAAAGGGAAGGGCGCAAAATTGCAAAGAGCTTTGATTAGTTATTTCCTTGATTATAATACCGCTGCTGGATATACAGAATATATTCCACCTTTTATGGTGAATGAAGCAAGTGCATTCGCAACAGGACAACTTCCAGATAAAGAGGGACAGATGTACCACGCTGCTGCAGATAATTTTTATTTAATTCCAACAGCAGAAGTACCCGTTACCAATATTTATCGTGATACCATAGTGAAAGAAACTGAATTGCCTATAAAGATGACGGCATACACTCCTTGTTTTAGAAGAGAAGCGGGAAGTTTTGGAAAAGATGTAAGAGGATTGAATAGGGTGCACCAATTTGATAAAGTGGAAGTGATTCAAATTGTTCACCCCGAAACTAGTTATGAAGTGCTTCATGAGATGATAGCTCACGTTGAAAGATTATTACAATCATTACAGTTGCCCTACCGTATTCTTCGCTTATGTGGTGGCGATATGGGATTTACTTCTGCCATCACGTATGATTTTGAAGTGTATAGTGCCGCACAAGAACGTTGGTTGGAAGTAAGCAGTGTATCAAACTTTGAAAGCTATCAAACCAACAGAATGAAGTGTCGTTTCAAAGATGCATCTGGAAAAACACAATTAACACATTCTTTAAACGGAAGCTCATTAGCATTACCCAGAATTATGGCCTGCTTATTAGAGAATTTTCAAACAGAAGAAGGGATTAACTTACCAGAAGTATTATTGCCCTATTTTGGTGCCAATAAAATTGATTAGCAAAATTCAAATTGCATGTTTCCAAATTGGCTTAAGAAGACCCTCTATTTCATTGTTAGTGTATTTATTCTCTTGAATATTATGGCCTATTTTCATGCCTATAAATTCACTCATTTTTATGCTGGAATTCCTCCAGCTAAACAGCCAGATCAGATGAGCATTTCAGAAAAAACTGCTGCCATATTTGTGGGTGTAAAATATGCTAAAAGTAGAGTAGTAGATTCTTTTCAAGTAAAACACGAAACCATCACTATAAAAACCATTGATAGTGTTAAACTGGAAAGTTGGTATGCTAAAGCCGACAGTAATGCTAGAGGTACAATTTTATTATTTCATGGACATGGAAGTAGTAAAAGTGGTATGATCAAAGAAGCCACTGCATTTCATGAAATGGGATGGAATGTTTTCATGACCGATTTTAGGGCACATGGGAATAGTGAAGGTGAAGTTTGTACAGTAGGTTTTGAAGAATCAAAAGATGTAAAAGCAGCGTATGATTTTGTAAAGGCAGGGGGAGAGAAAAATATCGTGCTTTGGGGAATTTCTTTAGGGGCTTCTACTATTTTATCAGCAGTTAATCAGTTTAATATTAAACCCAATAAAATTATTTTGGAAATGCCTTTTGGAACTTTAGTTGATGCTGTAAAAGGGCGATTAAGAACCATGCATATTCCAGAAAATCCATTGAGTGTATTACTTACTTTTTGGGGAGGAGTTGAACAAAATAACTGGGCATTCAATTTTCGTCCACAAGATTTTGCATCAAAAGTAAATTGCCCGGTTTTATTACAATGGGGTTTGCATGATCCTCGTGTTACAGAAAACGAAACAAATACGGTTTATAAAAACTTAGCCAGTCATAATAAATTCATTATGATTTATGCCCAAAGTGGGCATCAAAGTCTCTGCAAAAATGAGCCGACTAAATGGTTGAGTACTGTAAGTGGATTTCTTAATTAAGATCTATCGCTCAATAATAACAGTTGTTCCAATTGGTAAAATATCAAATAATTCCTGGATATAATTATTTTTGGTACTAATGCAACCTTCCGTCCAGTTTTGATATTGATCAATGGCATAGTCTTCATGAGGCCAAACTCCATGAATCCCTATTTCACCGCCGATTTTAGCATTGGCAGGAATAATACCTTCCGCTTTTCTGGCATTGAATTTTTCAATACTCTCAGCATTTGGATAATCGATAGAAATAAATCGGTTCCATTTTTCGTGCTTTCTTTTGGCAACAATATGAAAAGTGCCCTCAGGAGTTTTACGATCGCCCTGCATCATTTTATCTCCAAGGTCCTTACTCCCAAAAACTACTGGGTAACTTGAGATCCATTGTCCAGATGCATCAATTAATGTGAGCGAATATTTGCTCTTACTGATAACTACTGTAAAAATGTTTTTATCAGGGTTTTTTAAGTCAAATCGATAAGGAATTCTAAAAGAAGTATTCATTGCCAGAATGCCCAAAAGCATAAGGTATAATGAGTACTTTTTCATAAAGGGGTTTTAAAATTAAATGCAACATAAAGTAAAAGATTGTTTTTGAAATATTAAATATATTTTTTTAAGTATTTCATAACCAAAATGCCCCTTAGAAAAGGGGCATTTTAACATGAGAATCTAAGAAAATCAAGTATTACCATCTGCTGAAGCGAATGCCTACTGTATAAGGATACTGCTCTACCCGGGTGATATCTTTTTGTAATTTGTTTAAACTATATGATCCATAGAGTCGAATTGGACCCAATCCAATTTCGCCAATCGTAGCTAATCTCCAAGGTTCGAAACTAAAGTCTCCATTCACTTTTTGTTTACCACGTTCAGCGCTTATTTGTTTATTGCGGCTCGCTATTAAATAACCAGCACTCATTCCTACACTAAAATTAAATCCATTTCTACGATCGGGGGTTGTATTGAAATTAATCATGAAGGGTACTGTTAAATAACCCACATACAATTTGTTTTTTGAAAACGAAATACTATCGTTGTAAACATAGGCGATAGGATCTTTTCGGTAGCTTAATCTGCTGTCATATCGAAAATTATACATCTCATAACCTAAACCATATTTTAAGTTCACCACATGCTTATATACATTTAGTTTTTGCATGAATAGCCAAATATTTACGTTACTTGATTTGCCAGTATTCAACTGATAACTATTCTGATTTACTTTGCCATCCTGCGGATTATAAGTTTGGGGTCCAAAACTTTTGAAATATGGCCCAGCTTGCGCATAGGTATAATTTGTTTCATCACGGAAATTGGCAAATCCCAGATCCATGATCCACCAATTGGTACTTATGTTAGATTTTTTGCGTGGGCGACGTTCAATTTTTACATCTACTGTTTTATCCCAATCATGCCAGATACTTGTTTGAGTTTCTAAGGCTCCTTTATTTTTTTTGATAATCACAAAGTTTCCAACCCTTACTGTATCTGTATTGTAAGAACTGCTATCTTTTTGTGCAATACTTATAGTTGTAACCACTAAGGCTACAATTAAAATTACTAGTCGTTTCATAGTCTTTGTTTTTCTATTATTCTAATGAGTGGCTATTGGATATTTCAGTTTTTTCTTCTTCGGTTTTATTTCTGACTTTGAAAAGACTTGATGCTTTTCGTAAAAAGCCACGAAGTTTGTCTTTATTAATCTCAACTGATCCTACATATAAACTCTTCCTTTCGTCATCAGTATCTAATTCCTTATAAACGGCCGTCTTAACATAATTCGGGTTTACAGCATCTTCTGAATGATTATTATTAAGTTTTAAAAGGCTTGCATGATTGTTTGATTCAGCATTAATTATAGGCATGTCATTGGAGACATGAGAGTTATTTGTGTTTAAAGCAATGGTTTCCCCTTCTTCAATATGCTTTGTTTTCTCTGCATTCTTAACTAAGGGTTCGATAAGAACAGCTAATTCAAGTTTATTTTTTTCTTTAATTATGGTTTTCGGTTTGGTAGTTACCAGGTTTTTATTTTGATCAAAATGAGTAGGGTCATCAATTTTATTTTGTAACAAATTGGAATGTTCGATTAGAGACTTATTAAGCTTATTTGGAATTTTACTATTGTTTGTTTTCACCTCTGATGAAGAAGGGCGATTTAAAGGAACAAATATTCCTATGATTGCCATTATTCCTATTAATGCAGCTGCTACAGCTAGTTTCCACCATTGCAAAACAATAATAGGTTTCTTGTGTTCTTCTTTCCTATATAAAGATTCCTTATCGGGGAAAACAATATTTTCAAGTGGTAGTTTTGTTTGTTTAATAGTTTCAAATAAATCTTGATTTGCCGATTGTGCAGCTACAAAATGCAAGGTTTCTGCTTTTTCTTGTTCCGTTAATTCATTATCAATAAAAAGCAAAAACTTTTCTTCACAATTGATACTATTGATAATTTCCGATGTGGTTCTTAAGAGTGATGACTTATTCTCGAAATGAAAGGCTTCTTCTGGTAGTTTAGTTTGGAGAAGCATGTTTAATTCATCAGCCAAATCCTTATTCTCTGCTGCAAAGTGGTCAACCGCTTGCATTTCTGTAGCAGACAGTTCCCCGTCTACATAAAGCAGAAAATAATTTTCGTAATTTAATCGGTTGATGTTCATATTTCGAAATTTATCGAATCTTTATCTTACATTTTCTGGGCTAACTAAGTAATTGCGCAATGCTAAACGTGCACGATGCAAATACACTTTTACCTGACTCTCTGTTAAATCCATAATTTGTCCAATCTCTTCATAATTATATCCTTCATAATCTTTCAACATCACCAAACTTTTCTGAGTCTCATTTAATCTATTCAACGCCTGCATCAACGTTTTTTTCATATTTGAATGTTGCTGATGTTGTGAGCGACCGTCTTCATAAAAGTCTTCCTTAAGTTGAATCCTTTTTGATTTTCTTATATGATCAATCATCTGATTATAGGCAACAGTAAATAGGAATGATTTTGACTTCGTTGTTTCTACCGAATCCCTATTACGCCACATTTTTTCGAAAGCTGATTGTACAATATCCCTTGCGTCTTCCTCGTGTCGGAGGTTTTTTACAATAAACCGATAAACATTATCGGCATATTGGTTAACACATTGATTGTATTCATTCTCGGTCATAAGCAGCTGATCTGAGATAATTTGTTTGCCTTTGGATATAATACGTCCTGATTGCTTTTTTGTTACATCAAAGGAAAAAAATATGTTTGACGATCATTCACCGTTCAGATAATACATGATGAGATTATCAAAAGCAAATCAATCTTATTGAATTTTGAACAGATAGACAATAATAGCTGCCACGATCAAAAACAAGACCCAGGAAGTAGTAAAATATCTATTGGCATTTTTGGCTATTTTTTCTTGTTGCTCTGGTTGCAGACTTATGAAAGTTTTGAGGGTAGACTGAATGGTATTTTTGTCGCCATATATCGTAAAAGCAAGCAGATAAATGATAGAAAGAAGTACAATAATAATGGCTCTTCCGGCTAATACATAGTAATGTAATTCAGAAAGGGTATCATACACTACATCTGATTGATTATGCAGCTTAAAGTATATGAAATAGGAGCCAATTAATGTTAAAATATTACAGATCCAGGCGATGCCTATTCTGTGAACGCTGCCGGAGCCAGCTTCTCTAGTCCTATGTTGAATTCTTAGATTGTAATAATCTAAACAGATAAGGGCTTTAAAAATATTCATGGAATTCTTTCGATTGCTTAGTTACCTTAACTCTCTCAAACGTAATATAACAAAAAAATGTTGTGTATCAATAAAATGTAAAAGAAAAGGCCTCAATTAAGAGGCCTTTATAAATAGATTAATAGTTAATGGTTTGTTCCTGTATTGATTCAGGAATTTTGCGCCATTCATATTGTTGGGTACGAAGCTGTGGTTCAAATCCTGCTTCCTTGATAGCTTCTTGTATTGTTTTGTAGGTAAACCGATGTGGAGCACCTGCCGCACTCACTACATTTTCTTCAATCATAATGCTTCCAAAATCGTTTGCTCCGGCGTGTAAACAAATTTGTGCAGTTTGTTTGCCTACTGTAAGCCAACTTGCCTGAATATTCTTGATATTAGGTAACATAATCCTGCTCATCGCAATCATCCTGATATATTCGTCAGGAGTAATTAAATTATGAACCCCTCTTATTCTAGCCAATAAAGTATCGGCATCCTGAAATGTCCAAGGGATAAATGCTAAGAATCCTTTAGCATCAGCAGGTTTTTTGCTTTGGGTGTCTCTTATTTTTACTAAATGAATAAATCTTTCTTCAATCGTTTCTACATGACCAAACATCATTGTAGCACTGGTAGTGATATGAAGGTTATGCGCTTGATGCATAACTTCTAGCCATTCATCCGCGCCACATTTGCCTTTAGAAATAAGTCTTCTAACACGATCGATCAATATTTCTGCACCTGCACCTGGTAAAGAATCCATGCCTGATTCTTTTAATGCTTTTAAGGTATCGTAGTGACTCATTTTTGCAAGTTTGCTGATATGAGCAACTTCTGGTGGTCCGAGTGCGTGTAATTTTAAATTAGGGTATTCTTGTTTGATTGCACGGAAGATATTGGTATAAAAGTCCAATCCTAGTTCAGGATGATGACCACCTTGTAATAACAATTGATCACCACCATATTTCAGGGTCTCTTCAATCTTTTTACGATATGTAGGCATGTCAGTGATATAAGCATCTGCATGCCCTGGTATTCTATAAAAATTACAAAATTTACAATTCGCGATACAAACGTTCGTCGTATTTACATTGCGATCGATTTGCCAAGATACTTTGCCATGGGGAACTTGCAGCTTTCTCAACTCATCAGCTACATTCATTAATTCAGTTAAAGGAGCATGCTCAAATAAATACATACCTTCTTCCACCGTTAAAAATTCGAAGGCCAATGCTTTTTTGTATAGTTCTGATAGTTGCATCTTTTATTTAATTTAAACTATCACAAAGTTAGGGCTAACATACCTAATCAGCCCATTTTTACTCTTGATATCAGATATTTAAGTTTCCATAAATGGTAAATAAGTAATATTTATTATTTTGTATATTCAGTAATATGAAAAAGGATTGCTTATTCATATTATCTATTATCTTATTGTTCAATATGAATCTTCATGCCCAAGAAGAATTTGTATCCGCACCTGCAAAGCTGCTAACTAAATTTCCTTTTGTTTTGTTAAATGGAGGAATCGTGGTTTTGAAAGCAAGGGTAGATAACGCTACCGATTCTTTAAATTTTATACTTGATACTGGTAGTGGGGGAATTTCATTAGATACTTCTTCTGTTGCAGAATTGGGCTTCCAGGTAACTAAGAGTAATAGGACACTTCGTGGAATTGCAGGGTCTAGGTTAGTAGATTTTGTATATGATCATACACTTCATTTAACAGGGTTAGATGTTCCTCACCTTGATTTTCATATCAACAATTATGAATTATTGTCAAGCGTATATGGAGTGAAAATTGATGGTGTAATTGGATATAGTTTTTTGAGGCGATATATTATAAAAGTGAATTATGATGATATGATTATTGAAGTGTATTCACCCGGTGTGATCAGGTATCCAAGGGGAGGATATTTGATGCATCCTGATTTTTCGAATTTGCCTTTAATTACTGGTGTACTAAAAGAATCTAAAGATGTAACAGAGCGATTTATTTTCGATAGCGGAGCAGGCTTATGTTTCTTACTGTCAAAAGATTTTGTAGAAGATAGTTCTATTTTAAATAAAAGCAGGCCTATTTATACAACACAAGCAGAAGGGTTGGGGGGAAAAAAAGTAATGCAGTTGACAGTGATAAAAGAGGTGAGAATTGGACCTTACAAATTTAAAGAAGTGCCCACACATATTTTTGAAGACGAGTTTAATGTAACAACCTATCCGCTTTTAGGCGGATTAATAGGCAATGATTTGCTTCGTAGATTTAATCTGATTCTCAATTATCCAGAGCAAAGCATTTACTTAAAACCGAATACACATTCATTTGAGAGTTTTGATTATGCTTATACTGGCTTGGGTATTTATCAAGTTGATTCTGAAATCAAAGTCATTGATATTATTCCCGGCTCTCCAGGGGATATCGCTGGATTTCGAACAGGGGATATCATTTTTTCGATAGAAAATAATTATTCCAAAAACATTCAATCTTATAAAAACCTTTTTCAGAATTCTTTTGGAAGGGTAAGGGTAGTAATTATAAGAGGTAATGAACCTAAAATACTTAATATGCGGGTAAAAGATATTAGGAAAAAATGAACATTGTGAATTCTTATGACTGAAATAGCAAGCATTGCTTATTTTGCAGGTTCGTTTTAAATACTATGATAACATATCAACGTTTTGTTTTAGATAATGGATTGAAATTAATTGTACATGAAGACAATTCAACCCCAATGGCTGTGGTGAATGTTTTGTACGATGTAGGAGCGCGTGATGAAAACCCTGAACAAACAGGCTTTGCTCATTTGTTCGAACACTTAATGTTTGGGGGTAGTGTAAATATTCCTGATTATGATGCGCCATTGCAGGTTGCAGGAGGAGAAAACAATGCCTATACCACTAATGACCTTACTAATTATTATTGTCAGGTGCCTGTTCAGAATTTAGAAACTGCTTTTTGGTTGGAAAGTGATCGGATGTTAAGCTTGGCATTTAGTGAGAAAAGTTTATCAGTACAACGTAAAGTTGTTTGTGAAGAATTTAAGGAACATTATATCAATAAACCCTATGGCGATCTTTGGCATAAAATGCGTGAACTCGCATTCTCTGTTCATCCATATCGTTGGATGACTATTGGAAAAGAGTTGAAGCATGTGGAAGACGCAAAGATTGATGATGTGAAACAGTTTTTTAAAAAACACTATTGTCCTGCAAACGCTATTTTGGTTGTGGCGGGTCCGATGCCAGCAGCAGAGGTGAAAGCCTTAGCAGATAAATGGTTTGGCCCGATTGATAGCGGTGAAAAATACCATCGTCAATTACCTATTGAACCCGTTCAAAAAGAAGCACATCGTTTAGAAATAAGAGCAAATGTTCCTGTTAACGCATTTGTGAAAACATGGCATATGGCTGGAAGGTTAGATGATGGTTATTATATTGCGGATTTGCTAACCGAAATTTTGGGTGGTGGAGGTTCTTCACGTTTATTTCAATCTTTGGTTAAAGAACAGCAATTATTTTCGGGGATTGATTGCTATCATTATGGAAGTATTGATCCTGGCTTATTTACTATTGAAGGTAAATTAGTACAAGGTGTTGATATGGCTAAAGCGGAGGCCGCAGTTATGGAGCAGATCGATATTATTCGTAAAGAATTGGTATCAACACAAGAATTACAAAAAGTAAAAAATAAAACAGAAAGCGTCATGGCTTTTGAAGACATGGGTATTAGCAGTAGGGCTAGTAGTTTGGCTTTTTATGAATTATTAGGAGATGCTAATTTGATGAACACTGAATTAGAAAAATATTATGCAGTAACGGTAGAAGACATTCGGAATTACAGCAATGACTTATTCGCTGAGACAAACAGTAATACTATTTGGTATTTGAGTAAGTAAAAATCAAAATTCAAAATTCAAAAATCAAAATAAATAGGTAGCGTAAATTCAAAAGTCAAAAAATAAGACAATATATTCTGTTCTTATTTTTTGACTTTTGAATTCTTAAATCGTAAATGGGGCTTTCACTACTTTGGCTTTTACCAAAGTATTTCTAATATCTATATATATTTCTGAATCAACAGCGGCATGATTTGTAGCAACATATCCAAGACCTACGGCTTTATTTAGTGAAGGGGCTTGAGTGCCACTAGTGACTTTCCCAATTGGATTTCCTGCAGCATCTTTTATAATATAATCGTGTCGAGGAATACCGCGTTCCAGCATTTCAAATCCAACTAATTTTTTACTAACCCCATTCGCTTTTTGATTTTCTAAGAAGGTTCTATTTGTAAAGTCTTTTGTGAATTTTGTAATCCATCCTAACCCAGCTTCTAGAGGGGAAGTGGTATCGTTAATATCGTTACCATATAAACAGTAACCCATTTCTAAACGTAAAGTATCTCTTGCTCCCAAACCTATAGGCTTAATACCAGATGCAGAACCAGCTTCAAAAATGGCATCCCAAATTTTATCTGCAGCACCGTTTGCATCTTCGAAATAAATTTCGACACCACCTGAACCTGTATAGCCAGTAGCACTAATTAAAACATTATCGATACCCGCAAATTTTCCTTTTACGAAAGTATAATATTTCAAATTCATTATGTCTACATCTACCAATGGCTGCAAAATTTTACATGCATTTGGTCCTTGTATTGCAAGCAAGCAAGTTTTATCGCTGATATTTTCCATATCCACATTTTTAGAATTGAAACTGCTAATCCAATTCCAATCCTTTTCAATATTAGAGGCATTAACCACTAACATATATACTTTATCTTTCTCTATGCAATAAACGATTAAGTCATCTACTATGCCGCCATCAGTATTTGGCAGGCAACTATATTGGGCCTGCCCGTCAGAGATTTTGGAGGCATCATTGGAAGTAACACGTTGAATTAAGTCCAAAGCATGCTCACCTTTTAATATGAATTCACCCATATGGCTCACATCAAATACTCCTGCATTTTTGCGCACTGCTGTATGTTCATCATTGATACCACTATAACTGATAGGCATATTATATCCAGCAAACTCGGCCATTTTAGCACCTAGTGCAATATGTTTTTGTGTAAAAGCAGTGTTTTTCATGTTTTATATAAGAATTGATGAGTCGACTATTTATTAATGTCTGCAAAAATAAGCGATGCATCGTGCAAGTTAAAATAAAAAAGCAGGCCCCTAAGGATCCTGCTCTATTATCTAACAGTATTTTTCTACTGATTCTCAGTCAATCGAATTTTTATACCTTCTGTAAGTGCTCTAATTCTTTCAATGGAAACGCTATCATTATCATTTTTATTGACTTTGATAATTAATTTACCTGGCTTTGTTTTAATATAGAGTTTAGTATGATCTTCCAGTTCAATATCTCCTTCCATCAACGAATGGCGGAATTGTTTGGTTTTACTAAGTTGTGCGTCTATATAACTAAGTACTCTTCTTGATTTTGCTTTACCATAAGAAGCTTCTATTTGGTATTCTTCATTGTTATCGTCTACATTAATAGAAATATTGGTATTCGTTTCAATTTTATAGGCCACAAAGGCACCAAATCCGATGAAGAGCATTACACCTATTAAAAGTACCAGAATAATTTTTCGCATAAAGTTGATTTTAGAATTTGAGAAAGGGAGAACCTCCTGCTGAGATCAGAAAGAGGTTCTTTTATTTCCCAACTTCAACCGAGTTTATAATATCATTTGCATTAATAACATATGAGAATCAAGAATATCTTCCAATTGAGTAGTTGTTTCTGGAGCCATTGGTGCATTTACAGCAGTAGCTTTCTTATAATGGTACTGTGTACTATCAATTGGTTTTTCTAGTTCTTTTTTTAAGTCTTCTACTTCTTTTTGTTTTTTCTCGAATTCCTTTTTAAGGTCTTCTTTGCTTTTCTTATAATTATCTAATGCCTCCTGGTTTTCTTTGTTTTCATCGTTCTGCGATTCATCCACTGTTTTTACTTTTTTATCTGAACGTTCTAATCCTCCTGCCGTCATTTTATATTCCACATCAGAATCCCAGCCATAATTATCATTCCAGTCTTCATCAGAATCCCAGTCGTTGCGGCCATTGTTTACATCGAAGTGATTGAGTCTGCGTTGAACGGTGCGATCTATTAAGATTCTTTTACCTATAGGTATATAGATTGTTACGACCACTCCTTGATTACGAAATTTAGTACCACGTTGTAAAGAGAATCCGCGATCTAACCAAACGGTACTGTCTTGCTGACTAATTCCGTAATTCATTTCTTTTATATTACGAAGTGCAGAAGATTCATCACTGCCATTGCTATATTTAGTAGCATCCATATGGAAGATAGAGTCATTGCTTTTTACTAAGTGGATACGAACATTATTCAAGAATAAGCTATCATCAGTCATGCTCAACAATCCATCCATTTTAAACCATCTGCCATAGACTTTTACTTTACTATCTGGTACTTTGATGATCAATTTTCCTGTTGCGGGTTGGGTGATGGTAAGTGGTTGCTTATCTCTTGCTCTTGCATCAAAGTTTTCAGCGATCATAAATGCAAGGATACCTGCTGATATGAGTCCTAATACCCACATGCCTGCAAAAGTGAATCCTACTGATTTGTTCCCGGATTTTACACCCATAATTCTGCGGATTAGCCAAGTGGTAAATCCTATTACAGGTACTCCTAGGAATAACAAGAGGGTAGACCAAGCCAGGAAGTTTTGCCAGAATCCTTCCAGGAAGAAATTCTTCAAAGGGAATACTCCAATGCCAGCAACTAAGAATGCAAGTAGCGCAACTAATAGTGCAAATGCAATGATACCAGCTATGAAAAGGAAGAATGCCTTGAAAATAAATCCGAAGATTTTAAAAACACCACCGCCGGTTTTTCTTGCTGCATAGTTCACTTCTGAAGTAAATTGTTTACCCTTTTCATTTACAGTACTTGTAAATTCTTTGCTCCATTCCTGTGCTTTTTCATTTACTTCTCCTCCCCATTTTTCAGCGCGGCTTTTAAATCCCTCCAGGTCTTCTTGAATAGTATTTTTAATGGTGTTCAAGTCTACTTTTTCACCACGCATTTCTAATTTTTCAGATGCTGATTTTGCTTCTGGAATCACAGCCCATAAAATTGCATAAACTACGAATAGGGTTCCGCCAAATGATCCAAACACGACACCTGGAAATGGATCACCATCCCACCAGAAAGAGTGTCGAAATATGGAAGAAACAATACCCGAAACTAGAGGCAGTGCAAAAATTAATCTTGGAATCCAAATAGCAATATCAAAATAAGCAGAGATACCACTTGCTACACCAGCTATTACTTTTTCATCTGGGTTTCTATATAGGCGTTTGCTTGAAATATT